>JAFUEG010000234.1 GCA_017464045.1 Lachnospiraceae bacterium | reverse complement strand
GAATGCTGAAGAACGGAGCCGTTGGTTCTTTCTTAAAGAGTTTACTGAGCTAATATCTAAGAAGAGAGATAAATTTGATGAACTTGGATATAAGCCAACGCAGGTATTGACGAAGTATATTCAGAGAAAAACAGGGTTGCAGGGAATTATGTATAATAGTTCTAAAGTCAAATTCGGCAACAGAATATGCTATGTTTTATTTGTAACTAACAGGAACTGCATTGATGAAGGTGATAAGCGCGACAGCAGGTATAATCAGCTTATCATGAAGAAGGTGGAGCAACATGATTGAAGAGGGTACGTATGGATGCAGATAAACTGATTGCCATATTAAACGACGAGAAGGTTCAAGGCGCACTGTCTATAGGAGCTGATATGACAGCAGTTGGCAACCCTGTGGGCGCTGTTGTAGTAACGGCATTTAAGGAAATTGCGTCAATCTCTGATGAGTTAAGGTGCAGGTATATTTTACAAGGGCTGGCTTCGGGACTTAATCAGGAGAAGTTTACAAAAGATATTGTCAATATTACTTTACACTTATTACTCGTACATCTAGTTACCTGTTTTATTATGCAGCCATTGCCAATGAATCATAGTATTTCTTTCTCTTGACCATAGGAGGAAGACCATTATTGGAGGTACATATCCTCCTGTTATTCCAATAGCTGATAAAGTATCTCCAGATTATTACCTTTAGTTCTTTAACAGTAAATTGAGTAGACTTAAGGTTTCTGGAGTAGAATAGTTCATCTTTCATCCTCGCCCACATGCTTTCACATCTGGCATTATCATGACATCTGCCACCGGCACTGTTCATGCTCTGGGTAATGCCATATTTGTTGATAGCTTTACGATATAGATCACTCGTGTATTGTTTTCCCCTGTCTGAATGGACTATAGCACCTCGTAATCCTGGAAAGGACATATATGCGTTATCTAAGGTTTTTTCTACCAGAGAAGCCTTCATGTTGGTATCAAGTGCAAGTCCTAGGACAGCAACATCAAAACAGTCAAAGATTGCAGAAACATAAAGTTTGCCATCACTTGCCTTAAGTTCTGATATATCAGTTACACATTTAGACAAAGGCTTTTCTGAATAGAAATTCCTTTTTACATGATCATCAGATTTTTGGGCCTTTTTGTCAGCAACAGTTATGCCATTAGGATTACGCCGAGGCCTATGTGATATTTCAAGCTTTTGCATTATTTTGTAGATAGTACTTTCACTTGGGATGTAGAAATCAGGATCTTCATCATGTCTAAGCTTTAATGCTTCATACATCCTAAGTCTACCGTAAGTATCGTTACAGAGATCTTCAAGAAGTATCTCTTCCATGTCATCAGCTATATACTGATATTTCCATGGACGATCCTTACGCTTAAGGTAATCATAGAATGCCTGCCGGGTAACTCCCAGCACCTTACAATACAATGATAGCTTGCCTTTTACCGTGCCGCCCTCGGTCCGTAAATCTATAAAAATCAGTCGCTCGTTCTTTCTGATTTCCGACGGCTCGCCGCGAAAAAAGCTGTAGCATCAGCAAGGATTTCATTTTCTTCCTGAAGACGTTTATTTGCCTTAATAAGCTCTTTGTTTTGTTTTCTAAGGCTTTGTATCTCTTCAGCTAAAGACATGGCATTTTGAGGCGTATATGACCCTTCACCAAGATCAAGCATTCCTTGTTTTGCTGCATTTACCCAGCCTCTCATAGTACTGGCAGAAACACCTAGTTCCTTAACCGCCTTAGTCATACCTACTTCGTTAATTAGTTTGACTGCTTGGACTTTGTAGTCCTTATCATACCGTTTAGTTGCCATCTGGCACCTCCTTATTCTCTTACCTATATTTCAAGATATACGAGAATAAGTTGTCAAGTTTAACTATACAGCATCAGGATAACATAAGAATGGATTATGTTTCAGAAAAAATAATTGAGGAGTTAAATAGTAGATTAATTCAGATATAAAATTGAACAATATAATATACATTAATTAAAGGGTGAGTTTAAAAATGAAAAAAGTTTTAACGGTTGGTGTTTTTGATTATTTTCATATAGGACATTTGCGATTGTTTGAACAGTGTAGGAAATATGGAGACTATTTGATAGTGGCGGTTCAAGAATCTGATTATATATTGATGTATAAACCAAACGCACAGATTCTATATTCTACTCAAGAAAGAGTAGAATTAATAAAATCGTTAAGAACTGTTGATTATGTTGTGACTTATACAGATGTCGATGATATAGTTAAGAAAATTGATTTTGATATATTTGCTGTAGGTGAGGATCAGAATCATAGTGGTTTTAAACGTGCTATTGATTGGTGTATGAAAAATAATAAGCAAATCGCAAGACTTAGACGTACGCAAGGGATATCATCAAGTGATATAAAAAAAGAAGTTATTAATCTTTATTAAAAGGAGTGAAAAAATGATACTATGGACAAATGGTCAGGGACTTATTGATTGTGATTCATATTGGTTTGTTCCTGCTGAGTTACCGATATTATGTGAATATAATTTGAATGAAGGAAAGATTATTCGTTCTGTTTTCCTTAATAATTACACGGCACAGATTGGTTTTCATTATGCATTAGAGAAAATTAATAATAAAATAGTATTAATTCCCGCGCGAGATATGAATATATATGTTTATAATTTGGAAGATGATACTTTGACAGCACTTCCTATGGAGGGGAATGAGGATGATTCGGAAAAATATGTATGTTGTGCTAAATATGGAGAAAATATATATATGTTTCCTAGGTCGCGAGCAACAATTATAAGATTTAATGTTGAAACAATGAAAATTGATTATATAAACAGCAAATGTATGGAGAATGAAATTACGGATAATAAACTATCTACTAATTTTAGCACGATTTTAAATAATAAGGTGTATATTGTAATGTTATATTCCAATAGAATATGCGTTTTTGATATGGAAAAAGAAACAGAAAAAGTTGTAGAAATCGGAGATAAGGATATGAGAAT
>JAFUEG010000233.1 GCA_017464045.1 Lachnospiraceae bacterium | reverse complement strand
CATACGAAGCTCGATATGTCCGACTCCATCTGTTCTAAGCTTCTCAGGACTGTATTTTCCAACCGGCTTTAGCCTGACAGGATAGTATAACTCTGCCGAGGAATGTATAAGCCCCAAATCAATATATGCCATGATGCTGTCCACATAGTGTTCTATATCACGATAATCAAGTACAAGCGTAAACAAATTCCAATATCCAAGCTCCGAACACCTTGTACTTCCCATACCATTAAATATATCCTTACCGAGTATTCCCTTTTCAACATATGAACTGTCTAAAAGCGGACTCGCTGCGGTTATCGCAACTATAATCCAGTTATAGACCTGCGCCTTGCCGGCAAGAGATACATAAAATTGATTTTTGTATGTCTGAAAATCGGACAATTCAGACTTTGAGCCCAAACCATCCGAATCAGCATTTTTATCCTTGTTACTTCCTTGATTTATACTTCTTTTCTTCTCTTCAAAGTCTGCCTTAAGCAGTTCCTCTGAGAAAGAATAGTTAAAATGTATTCCCGAAAATGTCATCTTATATCTTCCGTATCTTTCGGCAAGATACTCTCTGTAAATTTCTTTTTCCTTCTCCTCACCCTCATATCTTGCAATCGATATATCCGACTCCTTACTTATATAAGGAGGATTAGAAAAAGGCCAGAGATACTCCGGCTCCGGCAAATTTCTCAAAGTTTCTAAAATTGTTTTTGTATGTAAGCTAAGCTCTTCTAACGCCTCTTTTGCACTGCTTGTGACAGACGTATTTATCTCAGTCTGGTTTTCACAAAAATCTCTGACTATATTATTATTACCCGGAAAAGGGTGCGGAGTCTTGGAAAAAAATCCGTCATGTTTAATTCTAAGACTTTCCTTTTCAAGACCGATATTACCCTTTAATAATTTCTCACATACTTTTTTATTGTTTATATCAAGCATACGCCCACCTTCTTATAACAAAATAACATCACTTAAACAATAACGAAAATTTATAAAATGAAATCGACTTAAATATAAAATACTAATACATCCTTGCATACAGGTAAAACAAAGTCTATCTACACTTTCGCATACTCATATAAGTCAACTATTCATCTACACCCTCGCATACTCGTAAATAAAATCCTTCATCCTCTGACCGCTCATAATTCCATCCGCAAGCTTTCTAGCAGGCGAGATGAGAGTTTCGGCGTGTTCATATATGGATTCAAGATATTTTTCTTCCCCAAAACCACGCTTAGAAAGTCCCTTTTGGGCAAGGTCCAATACATCCTTGCAAAGCACCTTTAAGGCTTCCTTATCTATAAAATCAGGTAGAATTCTTCTGTTCATAATCTTTCTTAATTCGCCCGAGGTATATCCGTGATGATAAAGAACTTCATCATTTTTAAATAGCTCTGTAACCTCATCCAAAACCTCTGACAAGCCTACATGAAATGCCGCAACCGACATAGCCTCCGAAAACGGCTGGCAGCATCCGCTTCTATATTCAATCGTTCCCCTAAATGTCAGGTCTTCAAATTTATAGGTTCTAAGGAACTGAAGGTCACTTTCACCCGGCTTAAATCTGTACGGATGATAAGCACCGTTCTCATAGTACTCTCCGATTATCTCCTGCTGTGAGAAATATTCGGTTACCGGAATTGGATGAAAATGCAGATAGTGTCCGTTTCTCTCTGTACAGAATATGCTGGTTCTGTAGATATATTCCATAAGCTCATCTATATCCTCAGGGAGCTTTTCAAACACACCGATATTGTGAGGATTTATGCCATGAGTACTGTTTTCCCAAAACATATCTCTCATACATAAAACATCCGGCTCCTCATCCATCCATGAATTGGCAAAGAGTATACTTTTTATCGGTTCCAATAACGAAAATGCATCGATAGTCTGTATAAGCTTATCCTTGGTCACATCAAGCTGAACCTGTGATGCACAGGCATACGCACCAAAATCAGGATACTTATGAAAATACATCGGGTACTCCCATCTCTCGGAACGCCTTAAGTATCCCTCCAGCATCTGATATCTCGGAACCGGCAAAAAGACATTTTCATTAACCTTGTATCCCGGATTTATACCCATACCGGTTAAAAGATGCTCATGTTTTTCAAGCTTTTCATTTAAAGCTGTAATGTATTTTTTAAATCTGTCCGCAATAGGCGCAAGACTCTTTTCCTTTGCAAATGAAAACTCGAGGTTATTATACGAACAGTCAAAGGAAAGATTATCCCCTGTAACAGGCTCTGTTGAAGAATATGCATATCCATTTTCATCAATGCCCTGTGGCTCAAATCCAAACTCCTCGCAAAACTCCTTTGTCACACTTCTTGTAACATCAAAATCCGTTGCCTTTCCCGTGAGATTGACAACCGGCATCTCAATTTCGATACCGATATAATTATCCTTTTTCTTTGTGGTTGGAAGTATATATCTGTTATACAGTGCTTCCTTTAATTCTTCCTTGTTCATATTACACCTCAATTCTTACTGCAGTTTATCATCCTTAACAATACTTATCCGATGATAAATGCATAGCTTTAACTTCCCGCAAACTCCTTATAGATTTGCATATGACAGATAAAGCTTTTCTATATCCTTTGGATCCTCTACATAAAGGTTTCCATGCTCGCTTCCCTGATATTTCAAATGCGCCCTCTTATATGCAAATAAAGTTGCCGCAGGAACCTTGCTCCAATCATTTTTGCCAAGCTTTTTCTCCCCCGGTCTTTGCTCCCAGTCCGACTCATTCATGCCGAGCCAGCCTGCCTTTTCTCCGCCGTCAAATATAGTTCCCTTTGTAAGCGGTTCGGTAGAAAAAAGTATCATGCTGTTTCCCTGATGATAATAAAGTGAACCGTAAAGATTTGTATGTGCATATAAAAGCTCTCCATCATAGATAAGCAGATTAAGCTTATTGCCCTTTGACATAGCCTTTATGTTTTCCTCCAATACCGAAAATCTCTCCTTATCGGTAAGAGGACTTTCCTTTTTATCTCTAGCCTCATTTATCTTATCTATGAGATATAAAAGGATTCTTTCACTATCTGTCTCTCCCTTTTGTTTTTTTACATACTCATGCATAGGCTGAAAATCAAAAATCGTGCCGTTGTGAATAAGTGTCCACCTGCGTCCATCCTTGTCAAAGCCTGT
>JAFUEG010000232.1 GCA_017464045.1 Lachnospiraceae bacterium | reverse complement strand
AGCCAAAACAGTTTCTAAATTGTAAGACCACAGCTTTATTGTCTCATCATCAAGAATTTGTTTATATTCGTACTCAACAGCACCAGGTGTTATAACATCACCAGTTGAGATATCTATTTTTATCGGAGCATATATTCTGTCATAATATGAATCAATATGAAGTCTGATGCCTGAATAGTCCATTTCATCCATGATATCTTCAACAGATTTTATCTTGAACGAGGCATTATCATCTAAGTCTATAGACATTATCTCGTTAACTATTCTCTGAGCTTCTTCAGAATTCAAGTCAAATCCTCTGATAGTCGTATCAACATCCATTGTTGAACGAAGGCTTACTCCCATCATAGCTGTTACAAGCGTACCGCCTTTGATAATAAAATTATCCCGATATTTCGACTTTGAAAGTCGTTCGAGGAATCGTTCCATCATAAACTGACGAAGTAAAACTCGTGCATCTGCATTATTCTTATTTGCCACATTTCTAAGCCGGCCTTTAAGCTGTTCTTTTGATAATTTCATTTACAGCAATACCTCCATATATTGTCTAACAAGTTTTTTGACTCTTAATTTCTCAGCATATTCCATCAGCAAAGTCATATCCTTATCCTTACGAAGAACATATCCCTTAAGAGCAGATTGAAAATCTTGAAATTCTATATTACTTCTGCTTCTAATAATGTCACAAATAGTACGTTCAACATTATAAACAGGGATATTATTACCATACGTATCCTTCATGATAATTCTGCCCATATCATATAGTTCTTTCTTTATTGTATAAACCTTGCAGCTATCTGAAATATGAGTCGGATTGTATCCTGTCTTCACTGTAACAATATGCTCCAACGGTTCTCTGTCAGTTAACCCATGCAGAAACAAAGCCTCTTCATGTGAAAAAATTATTTCCGGACATCTCAGAGATAATATATATGCATCATCTATCCATGCCTCATCCGTTGCATATATTCCTCTCCCGATCATCTCCATTCCGGTATCTTTAACAAACTGATAAAATACCGGTTTGGATATGCCCATATCAGTTATATATTTGGTAGTAATTATGCCATTATTAGCATCTACTTCCTGTTTTATTATTTCAGTCTGTGTCATATAATCACTTCCTTTCACGCTAATATTATATTTTATATTAGCGTGAATGTAAAGTTGTTTTCATATTTTCTTTACCATTCGTCCATCGGCGACTGCGCTACCTTCTCGGATAATAGCCTCAGTATATCTCATCAGTATCATTATCCTCTTGCACCTAGTACATTTGAGACTTATTCCATTAAGAGCACAAGCTTTATCATCATGCTGGAGCTTATACTCCATAATCTTCATGTTACATTTCTTACATCTAAGTTCAATAGTATCTGTAGAATTATCTACTTTAAAACCAACCTTTTTCATTCGAAACACTCCTTCTCAATACAATCTTTAAAATGTACTTTTCGAAGGAAAGGGAAATGTCACCTTCTCCAAGTAATGCTGTCAGAGAATCATAGACCGGATTATCGATTATCCGGCATCTTAGCATCTATCACATCAGTATGTCGTGTAATAACCTACTAAGAATATGAACCAGAGGCATCACTAGTTCACCTATATCAACCCTATACAGATTTATGGATTTAATGGAGTGCTGAGCGTTATATAACTCAAGCACTTTCAATCATTTCCTCACGTTTCTGTTTACCTTCAACAAACCATCTATGATTATCACCGTAATACAGATGACTCTCATAGCCTTCTACATAAATGGTATACCTTATTCCTGTTGCTCCAGCGATAAGACTTGCTGCGCGCCTAACATCAGTAATCTTCTCTATCTCATAAGTCTTATCATCACTCCAATGGATTGCTTTTGGAATCAAGCTACCATCCTTTGTAAATTCAACATTTACATCTACATAGATCTTATAAGGGCTTTCTTCAATCATTCGCATCCTCTCCTTTTCAATATTTTCCTTAATAAAATCTACTCAAAAGCGCTTTTAGTAATTGGCAGTAATCATTTACTGTAGGGCTATTATAATTCTAATATTTGCAGATTTCAAGTGCAATATTGTTCCCTTGTTCCAGTATTTTAAGATTTTTCTTGTCTTTTAGCACGAGATGTTGTATAGTCATATACAGGTGATCGACACATCTTGTGAATGATATATAATAAAAAATTAGGTGGTGATTCAATGGTAACGATAGGAGAAACTTTAGGTAAATACAGAAGAGCTGCTGGATTATCTCAGAAAGAAGCAGCCGAAAAGCTTTCAGCTCTTGATCAGGAAATATCTAATAAAAGCATATCCGCATGGGAAAAGAGCACTTCGTCCCCAAGCCCAAAGCAGTTCCTTTTATTATGTAAGATATATGGAATAACAGATATATACTCAGTATTTATCGAACCGAATCCAGATAATCCATTTTCTATTCTGACTCCTGAAGGAAAAGAAAAGGCATTGGATTATATAAATATACTTGGAATGACAGATAAGTATCATT
>JAFUEG010000231.1 GCA_017464045.1 Lachnospiraceae bacterium | reverse complement strand
TTTGATTGACCATAACATCTATCGGCTCACCGGCAAGTCTGTTTAGTTCAATAATAGTTCCAGGTGCAAACTCGAGGATTTCTTTTATCGATTTCTTGGTTCGTCCAAGTACAACCGATACATCAAGAGGTACATCCATAATTAAATCTATGTTTTCCTGTTGAAGTACCGGATTTGGCATAGGGTTAAACGCCTTAAATTGTACATTTTGTACATTTACATCCTGCCCCATCATCGGTTGTCCCATCATAGGCTGTCCCATCATCGGTTGTCCCATCATAGGCTGTTCCATCATCATTGGTTGTGGTGACGGTTGTGGTGCAGGCTGTGGCGCAGGCTGCTGTGGCTGTGGTGCAGGAGCCTGTGCTTTAACAGGTTCTTCAGCTGCCTCTTCTCCACTTGAAAACTTTTTATATAACTCTTTCGCAAGATCTATAGGATACAGCTGCATTATTGTACTATCTACCAGTTCTCCTATAGTCATCCTGAAAGTTACATTTACAAACTCGCCATTAATAAAGTTCGAAATCTTACCGGGGTCTATATTTCCAGCCATATCTATAAGTTCAGCCTCCGGAGGACTTATATCGACCTTGCAATTAAGCATCGATGAGAGTGATGTGGCAGAAGAACCCATCATCTGATTCATCGCCTCGCAAATTGCACTGATATGTAAATCTGTGAGTTCAGGAGAAGGATTAAGTCCGTCACCACCCATCATTAAATCTGTGATAACTTTAACATCTTCTTCCTTAAGAATCAATACATTATTTCCATCAATACCCTCTTTATAGTTTATATTGATAAAAACACAAGGTCTTGCATATTCTTTTGTCATATTCTCCCATGTTGTAACCTCAACAACAGGAGTCGTAATAACAACCTTTTGGTTAACCAAGGAATAAAGGGTGGTTGCCGCAGTACCCATACATATATTGGATATCTCACCTATAGCATCTTTTTCATCAGAGCTTAGATTTCCGCCTCCACCGGATGATCCGCTGTCAGAAGAACCCGCACCCATGTCACCAAGCAATGCGTTAATTTCCTCTTGTGATAACATGCCATCCATATACGCTTATTCCTCCTCTCTATAAATCTCAGTGACCTTAACTGCGTAATTGTCACTGGCAGAACCAGGTAATGCTTTAAATTTTACGATATTACCAACATAAATATCCAACTCGTCATCAATATTGGTATTAAGCTTTATTACATCACCTATTTGAAGATTAACAAAATCCCATACTGTTATTGTACTCTTTCCAAGTTCAGCGGATATAGGAATCTGAGCCTTGTTAATTGCTGTCTCAATAACATCTGCATAGCTTTGCTCATCTCTATCCTGCATAGTGGAAAACCAATATTTCGTGTTAAGTTTATCCATTACTTCTTCTAATGTAAGGAACGGAAGACACACGTTCATAAGACCTTCCACACCACCGATATTGATATTAATAGTAACAATGGCTATCATCTCGGTAGGCGAAATAATTTGGGCAAACTGAGAATTTGTTTCAATTCTTTCAAGATAAGGATCAATTTCTACAACATTTCCCCACGGTTCCCGCAATAAATCTATAATAACATTAAAAATTCTTTCCAAAATAGAAAGCTCAATTTCCGAAAAGTCTCTAACCTTTTCCAAGGGTTCTCCCGAACCACCAAGCAATCTGTCTATAATGGTATATCCAATATTGGTAGCAAGCTCCAAGATTATATTACCTGAAAGCGGCGACATATTGACTATGGCCAATAATACCGGATTTGATAAGGCATTTGAAAACTCAGAATATGTAACTGCTTCAGAGTTCATAACCTCAACCTGAACATTTTTTCTTAGGTATGCAGGAAGATTACTGGACAACAATCTTCCAAAATGTTCAAATATTATCTCAAGTGTCCTAAGATGTTCTTTAGAAAACTTGGCAGGTCTGGAAAAATCATACTCTTTAACCTTAGCCGCCTGAGAATCCTCTATGGTATCGACATCTAATTCGCCGGAACTAAGCTGTTTAAGCAAGGCATCTATTTCATTTTGTGATAATACGTCTGCCACGCAATTCGCCTCCTAAGAAAAGATTATTGTGCAACCCAATTATAGAAGCTTACAGAATAAATACATTCTGTATTGAAAGTCTCCTTAAGATTTCTCAAAATCTCTTCCTTTATCTGTCTTTGAACCTCTACATCAATAACCTGCGCATAGGTATAATTACCTATTACATCACGAGTCATATCATATATAAGTGATGTTGACGCCTCTAAATTAGCCTGAACTTTACTGTAATCTTTAGCTGTCTTATCAAGATTAATTGTAATACCATACTGGAGAGCATGTACCTTATCAGAACCATCCGGAGCAAGATTGATAGGATTGCCCTGCTCAAGCTGAAATGGAGCAAGGTCTGCGACATCAAATCCTGAGGAGTCTCCGTTTGACTGGGATGCAATCTCCAAATCGAGAACTGCAGCTATATCACCTATAAGTTTATTGGTTTTCGTAGCCGATGGCATAAACACAAATACAAGTAATATGTTAAACACAAGATTTATTATACAAATTGCAAGTATTATAACAGTAATAAGGTTCTTTCTCATTTTTGTTCTCCTCGGATATTATTATTTATCTCTTTATACACCTTATGGCAAATCCAAACACTGAAATATTCGGAGTCCCATCGTAAGCGCTAACCTAATTCACGGAATTTTGTTGATTATATATTTTTATAACAACTCTTCTGTTTTTTGCTCTTCCTTCTTCTGTGGCATTAGAAGCAATCGGCTTGCTTTCACCATATCCGGCTATCTTCATATTTGCATCTATGAAGTTCTCCTGTGTCATAAGATACTCATAAACATTTCTGGCTCTTTCAGTCGAAAGCGCCCTGTTATTTTCAAATCTTGACGTCGATATAGGAACATTATCCGTATGACCTTCTATCTCAATTATGCAATACTTATACTTTACAAGAATGCTTGCAATTTTTTGCAAGAACATCTTCGAGTCTTCTCTTACTTCCGCTTTACCGGAATCAAAAAGTATAGAACCATTTAAATTAAGCTCAACATACTGAGCGTTATAGTCAAGTAAAATCTCATCATCTATACTGTACGACTCTGCCATCTGAACAATCTCTTCATACATTTCCTCCGATTGTTCTTCTCCACGTTTATCGTATTCATTTTTCAGTTCTTCATCCGAAAGCTTTTCCGCGTCAGATGAAGAGGCTGATTGATCCTCTCCGGGATTACCATCTATAGCTCTTCCGGCCTGAGTCAGAATACTCTGAATATCAGGAACCTGCGTAACACCTCCGGACATCATATCTCCGGATAAAAGTGAGATATTGCCTTCATTCAAAATAGAAAAATTCATATTATTAAACGAAGCCATAATCTTTTGAATTTTTCCTTCATCCATCGTTGAACTCGCAAAAAGCAAAACGAAAAAGCAAAGCAGAAGGTTCATAAGATCACTAAATGTCGCCATCCACGCTGGTGAGCCTTCCTCTGCCGGCTGTTCTTTTTTCTTCGCCATTTACTGACCACCGCCTTCTTCTCCAAGACCGGCTCTATCCTTAGGAGCAAGGAACGCCTTTAATTTTTCTTCAATTACTCTCGGATTTTCTCCTGCCTGTATAGACAGTATACCCTCTATCATTACTTCTTTTAACTTAATCTCGGTATCATTAAGTTTTGCAAGCTTACTTGATGCAGGTGCACAAACCCAGTTTGCAAGAACAGATCCATACAAAGTTGTGATAAGCGCAACCGCCATATTAGGACCGAT
>JAFUEG010000230.1 GCA_017464045.1 Lachnospiraceae bacterium | reverse complement strand
CCCTGAACTATAAAATCTTTCATAACCTTACTGTCATAATCTGTTTTCGGTACTTCTATATAATTAATTTTCTCCTCAAGCGGAGTATATTTTTTATCAGATATAATACCTTTAAACAAACTAAGCTTATTTAAAGAAATTTTGTCTTTAAGCACAGGCACATATACCTTATCCATATTGATTAAAATATCTAAATCTGAAAGAGTCCCCACACCTAAATCAAATACTATCCGTGCATATCCCCCATTATCCTTAAACTGTTTTAGCATCCATTCTATATGATGACTTTCAACCTGTTTAATATCCATATAATTAAGTGTCACTAAAGCCTTCAAACCTGTCTCTTTGTAAAGTTCTTCCACCACATCCTCTATCAGTATATTTTTACTCAAAAGATAATACATAAACCGTTCATATATATCCCTATATCTTGCACTTTCGTAAGTCTTATTGAATAAACCCGAGTATTCCTCAAAGCCGATATACAAACTTTCTTTATAGTAGTCGCATATTCCCTTGGCAAATCTGGTTTTTCCTGATCTGCCAATAGGCGAATATACTCCATATACACAAAAACCTGATTTGATATATTGCTTTCCTTCATTTAACTTTTGCATTATATTTTCTACTATTTTATTAATGCACTGATATTTATAGATGCATTCTCTGTCTTCATAAACATCTCTTATATCAGTTAAATTTATGATTTTTACCTTTAAATCGCTCTTATTTATTTTTTCATCGAGCAAAAGCAGATCAAGCATGTTAGTATTCATATATTCTGTTACCGCTTCAACCCCCGAAAAAGCCGACACCCTAAGAGGTATATCTTTATTCATATTTATGTATTCCATAAAACCAACGACATAGCCTGTATCACTGTCACATATCCCGACTCTATACTCCTGCATATTCACCTCCTGCCTATAAAAAACATTTTCACGATTATATGATTCTTAATTATGCCAGTGCCATATTATAGATAAAGTTCACTATACAAGCCAAAAATATAGGAACCGAAAGATGCATTCTTGAAAAGCTGTAATGAGATTTTATTTTTTTTCTCACTATCCTGCCCAACTTTAATAAGACATAAAAAAACGAATATATTGACGCTATGACAAAAGCTATAATTATAACATATATGATTTTTTTTGTAACAAATGCACCTATTCCGGCAAGAAGCTTTATATCTCCCGCACCGACAATCTTTACTAAAAACATAAGATAAAGCATAACCACCGGACATACCATGCCAAATAAACTCATTTTTAATCCACTTGCTCCATATAAAATCAAATTAAAAAGCAAGCCTGATATGATTCCAAAAAAACAGATGACATTTGGTATCTTATAGGTACGCAAATCATACACCATGGCAAAAAATGCCAAAGTGATACCAAAGATATCTACTATATCTCTACCTCCTTTTAACTATTAAGTTATCATGTGAAATATTTTATTAATTAATAGATATTTCTGAGCCGACCTACAGGCTTGTGTCAGCTTTAGATGCAGCCGTTTTCCGGCTACAAATAGACTATAACATTATGATTAATATAAGTAAAGATTAAGTTTTGCTACATTGTATCCAAAAGTTTACATTTAGATTTAAAAAAGGAGAGGAAGGAAATAAAAAAAGGGCTTTTAAAAGCCCGAATTTTTTTATTTTAATTCAATGATTTTTTGTATTTCATAAAGGTAACAGAAAATATATCAACAGCCATAAATGTACATATTACCATACTTATAACTAAGACCGTGCCTTTATTTTCAGATGTAATCATCCTTTCAAGCAATGGTTGAACCCATGTATATAAATTAAGTGAAATTCCCGTAAATAAAAGACATACGTGAAAACAAATTCTTCCATTAAGATTTAACGGATATATCGTATAATCCCAAACTCTCTTTCCGTATACCTTTTCCAAAACTACACTTAATATATATTCATAAACTGCACTCATAAACATAACGACCAAAAACTGTATTATAAAATTACTAATGTTTTTTGATATTAAATACATAAACATTATTCCAAATCCGTATATAGGACAGTATGGGCCTCGTCCGATACCTCGATTTATAATCTTTTTTTGATTTAATCCTGAGCATAGAACAGATTCATAAAACCAACCAAAAAAACTGTATACAATAAAACAAAAAGAAAAAGTAGTAAATGACATTTTGTTCTCCTAATTTCAATTAAAAGTAATATGGCGGACAAAGCCTTTCAAAATAAAGAGCAAATGTATTATATTTACCCAAATCGAAAAAAACTCCGCTTAGTATAAGATTAAACACAAGAAGTATCGGTAAAAATTTATAAAAAGTACTACTTTTCTTAAACAAGAGTCCGAATACCAAGGATACCACAGCAACCATAACCATATATAAAATTATATGTATAATACTTTTTACTGCCGTCATTTCATTTAATAAAAGCAAAACAAAAAAACCGGTTATGGAAAGCGGAAGTACGGATGCAAGTATATGTATAAATCTTAATGAGATTCTCTCAGCTCTTCCCATTATAAGATATATATTATTTTCCCTATCTGTTATGTAAGCCGCTGTACCGAGAATGGCAGCTATGTATATAAAGAGTCCCAAAATTTTTCTAATTGGAATTTCCGTTTTATTATCTTTAGTAAGAGTTGTATACTCTTCATAATTTAAATTAGTATCAAACAGCCTTTCATTAACACTGTAATTATCATATATTTCTTTTAATTCAGTCTTCCAATCATAATCTGTTTCCCAACCTTCAAATCGTTGTTGAAGAGTTTTATATGATGTAAATCCAAACAAATTCACATATACCTCTTCAAAAGCTATCCTTGGCAAAAACGATCCCGCTGTCACATATTCTATAATTTTTTCATCTGATTTATTTATATAGTTTTCAGGAATTACAAAGCCTGAATTTGCTTTTCCGGTAATAACATCATTTTTTAGTTCATCCATACTATCTACACGATAAAACGAAAATACAGAGTTACTACTTATCATTTTTTCCATAAAAAGTTCTGCTTCCGGAGACTTATCCTCACAAAAAACCGCAGCATATATGTAAAGGCTTTTTTTCTCTGAGGGTATCATAACATATATAAAACTTAGCACGACAATTGATATAAGCATTATAATATATATAGGCTGTTTAATCGTTCTTTTAAGCATTATTTTAAAACGTGTAAAAAAAATTTTCATAAATAGTTCTCCAAACTAATATAAAATAATCATCATATATTTAAGAATATATGTCATCGGATTCCATACAGCCGCAGAATGAATAAACTTTGGCATAATAACCATAGGTACAAAGCCTCCTGCCAAATATAACAGTATCACTATGCCAAGAAAAACAACTATATTTACAACATACTCAGAAGTAATCGCCTCTGAAAGGAGCAATGTTATGCCTGCAATTAAAATCAATACAGGTATAATTGTAATTATGGAACTTATATGAACCTCCTTTTTAAAGAGCCATATAAGAAAGAACATAAATATATACAAAATAAACAATAATCCGCTTCCGCATATCAGTCTTGAAAGTAAAAGCTTTATTTTACCCATCCCGTACATGGTCTGAAGCATTTTATACGAATTATTATATCCTTTATAAAATGAAGTGAGTTGAAAACTCATTAAAAACATTATCAAAACTATCATTGAAGCTATAAGGATTTCACTTAATGTATAGCTTCCGGTTGAATCAATTTCTTCGATTTCGTACCCTTCTGTTCTCGAAAAAACATCTGTCATAAACTTTAAATTTAATGAATTATATTCCTTTTTTACAACAGACTCATCAAATCCAAATTTTGTAGCTGCTGATCTATACGTCAACGCATTTGTACGTGCTTTTCCATATAACTCTGAAACAATTATAACAATATCATTCACCAGATATGATTCAAATGAATCATCACCATTAAAGTAAACACGAATGGCCGACTCCACGCTGCCCATATCAGACATAAAACTGCTTGGAACAACCAATAATGCCGTTGCTTCTCCGGCATCAATCATTTCAATTCCTTCCTCTTCGGAATCAACTAATATGAGTGTAGCACTTTCCTCTATGCTGTCCATGTTTTTTATCAAATCAAGTTGAGATTTTCCAATTTCATCTTCCGAATCAACATAGTATGCGACCTTAACATTTGTAAAAATTTCTTTATCAAACACAAAATATTTAGCATAAAATACAATCATTCCGGCCACTACTACAAACAATATTGACGTTAGAAAAAAACCGGGAAGAATATGTACTGCTCGCTTTAAATCAGTTCTTAAGGTTCTTCCAAATTGACTTTTATTAAGCATTAGCTATCCCCCTAAGTAAATCTATATACTTTACACCTTTGTCTTTATTTATTTCATTAACTTTACCATCTGAAATAAAGTATATCCTGTCGCAAAAATCCAGAACCATTTCTTCATGTGAAGCAACTATGGTAGTCCCTCCATCATTTTTATACGTACGTATATACTCCATAATATCATGCTTAGCTACCATATCAAGTGCAGCAAAAGGCTCATCCATAAGCAAAAGCTCCGGATTTCTTATAAGTGTTGCTGTTATTGATAATCTTTTTTTCATACCGCCTGATAAATCATTTACTTTTTTGTCTGCGAACTCATGTACTCCAAGTATGGAAAGCGGCTGTTTACTTATCAATTCACGAAGTTCATCTTTATCAAGCTCCGACCATATTCTTAAATTATCCAATGATGACAATTCAGCAATAAGAGGATTTTCTTGAGGAACATATCCTATATGCTTTCTATATTCATCCGGTTTTTCAGAAAAAGTAATATCATTTAAAGTAAGCTCACCCTGTTTTGCCTTTTTCGCACCCGCAATTACTGAAAGTAAAGTAGACTTACCTGAACCATTCGAGCCAAGCAAGCCTATTACTTCGCCTTTATTAATCTTCAGATTAACATCTTCAAGAATTGTTCTTTTTTTATAATTAATAACAAGTCCATCAAGTTCTAACATATTCATTCTCCAATACTGTTACGCACAACTTACAATATATTATATCATTTGTTATTTTATGTCAAACAAGTTACCAAATGCAGCAGCTATACTCCTGTCATTTATCCAATTATACAATAACTCTTTGAAATAATAAACATTTATGCAATTTTGACCTTGCCAGTTTTGTGGCAAGTTTTGTGCCAAACTGTTAATTGAATTCCATTTTTATTAATGCTATGATTATATTAATATTTAATGTAATAAAACGAATAAAAAACTTTGTATTATAGTGCGCCTGTACTATTTAGCAAAGGTTATTATGGAGGTTTATATTATGACTTCTGAAAAGCTAGATATCCTTATGAAAATTACAGATACCAAAAACAGTGCACTTGGAAGAGCCCTTTCTTTTGATGCATCGTACATAGGTCGAATCCGTACAGGAAAAAGAGGCATTCCAAAACATATGCCTTTTTTAGAGCCAGCCGCAGCTTTTTTTTCAAAAAATATCAGAACTGATTACCAAAAAAGACTTATCTCCGAAATTGTCTGCGGAGGCAAACCCCTTCCTGAAAATAAAACGGCTCTTGAAAATCTTCTTACAGCCTGGCTCAAGGAAGATAATCCAGGCAAACCTGATTCAAGCTCCATAGACTTACTATTACATGAACTTTCATCTGCCAATCCCATAGATATGCCAACTGATATATATGCAGAGCATCCTGTTATAAATGACGAACGTAATTCCGTATCAGAACCCACATATTATTATGGCAATTCCGGAAAAAGAGAAGCTACGGAACTTTTCCTCAGAAGACTATGTGAAGGCAAAAAAACTCATACTCTTTTACTTTTTTCTGATGAAGATATGACATGGTTATATGAGGATCCTGTGTTTGCAAAAAAATGGACAAATTATCTTATAACACTATTGAAAAAAGGAAGTCATATAAAGATAATTCATACTATAAACCGAAACCTAAATGACCTGATGGAAGCAATTCAAAAATGGCTTCCGTTATATTTGGCAGGCGATATAGAGCCCTATTATTATCCAAGGTTGAGAGACGGCATATATCACAGAACATTGTTTTTGGCGAAAGGACAATTTGCCATAACTTCAAATTCAATAGGCAATGATACTTCTCATATGCCTAATATATTAATAGAAGATGAAGTTGCCTTAAAGGGCTTAGAAAAAGAATTCAACAATTTTCTATGCTTATGTGTTCCTCTTATGAAAATAAATAAAAAAACTGACAGAAGCGCAATTGCATCTGCAACAGAAAGATTTAATAAACTGCAAAGTGAATTTTACTTCATTGAATCACAGATTAAATTCTCCGGCAGGAAAGGCAATGCTATAAATGATGTACTAAATCAATTTAATGATAATATTAATGTAATCAAAATCAATTCAGAGGACAAACGCATACCTGAAAATATCACAATACTTGCAGGTATAAATGCAGGAGTTCTTGTTATAACCGATAAACTTATATTTGATACTTGTGAACCGAATTTTACCATGACATTTATCGAATATCTGGAAAAAATATGAAGGAGGATAAACCATGAATTCTAATCCGACAAAAGTTATAATAGCAACCATACTGGTAACGGTTTTCATAATCATAACTGTTATTTCACTCGTGTTATTTTTTAGAGAACCTGAAGAACTTAAAGATACAGATAAAGCTAAAAATAATATTGAAATAACTCTTGCAGAGTGTGAGGAGGTATATGGTCATGCAATGTTATAGATGTAATGCCTTACTTCCCGATGGAGCTACAGTATGTACAAATTGCGGAAGTCAAATAAGCTATAATCAGATAAATTATCAGCAACCTCAGCCTCAACAGATTCAGCCTCAACAGATTCAGCCTCAACAAATGAACACAGGACAGCTATATCAAAATCAGCAGATGAACACAGGGCAGATATATCAACCTCAGCAAATGAACACGGGACAGCTATATCAAAATCAACAAATGCAATATGGGCAATCCGGATATAATCCTGTCCAGCCATATGAAAAATCTCCCATAGGTTTTATAATATTCTGCATTATAATGGTAGCTCTCACTGTAACCGAATTTTTATTATTTATAAAACCCGGTTTTCTAACTGAGAAAAGACACGACAAGCTTATAGAAGAAGCTAATCTTACCACTGAAGCAACAACAGAAATTACTACCACCGAAGTTGCCACTACTGAGATAACATCTACTGAAGAAACGACCGAAGCAACAACCACAGAGGCACCGACGACCGAAGCAACAACCACTGAAGCACCGACGACCGAAGCAACAACCACTGAAGCAAACTTGAACACAACTGAGCTTCCTGTTAATACAGATTTTTCATTGTATACCAGCAATTGGCATTATAACGGTTTACCTTCGGATGCAAGAAAAATAACAGATTACAGTCAGATAAACGGCGATTGGAAGATGATGTATTGGTGGGATCCCGATCATGTATTTGATTCATATGCGGAAGAACTCGGAAATGCATCACTTGTTTTTGACGGAAGTGTACTAAGCCTCACATATAAATACGGTTATATACAATGGGAAAATTCGGAAAGTTATGATGAATCATATATTGAACCTACAACATATACCGGTTCAGAAAATGCGGATGGTTTTGAAATATACAATTCGTACGGATTTTCAATCTATGGCCTCGAATTCTACACCATTAACGGCTCTCAGTATGGCTTTGGTTCCACAATTTCTCAATCGGGAGAAGTTGCAACTGTTCTCCTGGTAAGACCATAAACAGAGGATGTAAATATGAATCAGAACGGATATAATGGCGGACAGCCATATAATAACCAAAATAATATGAACATGCAATATAACCTGCAGACCGGTTATAATCAAAGCATGCCAAACAACCAGCAACAGGGATATACTCAGGGTATGCCAAACAACCAGCAACAAGGATATACTCAGGGTATGCCAAATCAAAATAAACAAGGGATGAGCACCGGTGTTATAATAACTATCACCTCATGTGTTGTTCTGCTTATAGCTTTTTTTGTAACTGCTTTTGCATTTCCGGGTTTTCTACTAAAAAAGGAAAGCCCTGATAAAAATAAAAACAGAAACGATGTTGAAACAGGCACTATTGACTCAACAACAGAAGCAGACAATACAACCTCTGCAACAGAGTCAAATACAACAGCTCCATTAACAGAACCTGATGATGACTGGACAGTACTTATCTATCTTTGCGGCTCAAACTTAGAATCTGAGAGCGGACTGGCAACATATAATATTGACGAAATGATTGATGCCGATATAACTGATTCCGTTAATATAATCATTGAAACCGGAGGTTCAAACAGTTGGGAAACTGCAGGAATCAAGCCTGATTCATTATGTCGTTTTCAGATGACAGATACAGGTCTTGTTTCATTGGATGAAATTCCTATGGCATCTATGGGTGCTGCCGATACATTTAGAGACTTTATAAGCTGGGGTCTTGACAATTATCCGGCAAAAAAGACTATGGCAATTATATGGGACCATGGTTCAGAGCCAACCAACGGTGTAGCTTTTGACGAAGTATACAGCTATGATTCACTTTCATTAGATGAATTAAGGGCTTCTCTTGCCGATTCAGGAAAACACCTTGATATAATGGGCTTTGATACATGTCTTATGGGTAATATTGAAACTGCTTCAGCTATAGGAAAAAATGCCTCATATCTTATTGCATCTGAGGAAACCATACCCGGACCGGGATGGAACTATACAGGATTTATAAATTACATTTGCAGCAATCCGGGTTGCTCACCGGCAGATGTCGGAGTCGCAGTATGTGATACTTATTATCAAAAATATGAAGACCTTGGCATGTCATCAGGCATTACGCTTTCTCTGATTGATCTTTCATATGTTGATGATCTTTCAAGTGCGTACTGCAACATCGGAAAAGTATTCTATGACAGTATGTACGATACAAACAGCATGACCACCATCTTTCAAACTATGCCTAACACCGAATCCTACGGTAATTACGAACTTGATGATGGAAGCATGATTTCCAATTTATATGATATGGGTGATTTTATAGATCATTCAAACGGATTATTTGGTAATGCGGGCGTAAATTACAAGGACGTACTTAGCAAATGCATGCTCTATCAGGTAAAAGGCAGCGCGAGAGCATACTCTTCAGGTCTGGCATTTTATTTTCCTAATTATATTAATTACTCTGAACTTGACAGTTATTCGGATGTTATGGATGATATTCCTGCTTCCTGTTGGTACATAGCATTTATCGACGGACTATATGACGAATGGGATGCACCTGCATGGGTTGCAAGTGCCATGGATACCTCAGGCATACCTGTTCCAACAGAGCCTGTGGTTTTTGAAGAGGATATATCTATTTACTATAATGTATTTATCAATAACGAAGGCTCTGTTCAACTTGATATAACAGGAGGACTTGACTATGTGGCAAATGTTAATATGAAACTTTACTATATTGAAGAAAACGACAGTGTCCCTTTTACAGTCCTTTGGGGAAGTGATGATAAGCTCGAAAACATATCACCCGGAAGCTATATTGACAGGCTTGAATTAGAATGGTTTAAGGCTGATGGCTTTTATGATATTGCTATGCACGGTATAGAGTATACGCCTACATATAATCTTTATACAACCCCAATATTACTTAATAATACCGCCATGCAGCTTTTAATTTATTATGACAAGCAGTCAAATACTTATGAAATGCTATATGCATATGGCTTTGATGACAATATTGAAAATGTATCAAACCGTCAGGGTACTTCACTTTTACCGGGTGACAGAATAGACTTTTTAATGGCTGCAACAGACAGCAATGGTGATTTCTTCTACTTAAATATCGGTGACACGTTATACTCCGAAGATTACCAGATAATAACAAGAGAACCTATTATATCCGATATATTCCAAGATTCATATACTGCAAAGTTTTATTATGTATTTGAGATAACAGATGTACAGGGCAATAAATTTGAAACAGAAGGTGCCTTGGTTACCGTATCTGCAGGTGTAGTAACCGATGTAACGATACAATAAGGTCACAATAACGTGTCTGAATAGAATAAACAGGTATTCAGACACGTTAATGACTAACTAAAAAGATGCGTCACCGGTTTTTGAACTGATGACGCACCTTTTTAATTCCTATATTTTTTATTCTGCTTTTTCAGGATAATACTTATCGTAATTTACTATCTCGTCGATAAGTTTCTCAAGCTTTTCATCCATTTCCTCATCGTTGAACTGGCAGGTACCGACTTTTCTGTGTCCACCGCCGCCATATTTAAGCATGAGACTTCCTACATCTACGTGCGAGGTCTTATTTAAGATGCTGTAACCTACTGCTGCAGAGCATCCCATACCGCCCTTACCGTTTACAATCCATACAGATATATTCTGTTCAGGATACATACTGTAAATCATAAATCTGTTACCGGTATATATAGGATCAACACCTCTTAAGTCTGAAATAATAACATCCTTTTCAACTCTTGTATGAGCTGTTACCATTTCTTTGAACTTAGCTGTCTGCTCATTATATACATCTATTCTTTCCTTAACATCAGGAAGATTAAGAATCTCCTCTGTTGTCATGGTTCTGCACGCATCAATAAGCTCTTCCATAAGCTTATAATTTGGAATTGTAAACTGACGCCATCTTCCAAGACCTGTTCTTGGATCCATAAGGAAACCTATGAGTATCCATCCGGTTGGATTAAGCACCTCATCGATAGTAAGGTTACCCGAATCAACCTTATCAACCGCTTCCATCATCTCATCAAGATGTGAAAACTTTTCAGCACCACCATAATACTCATATATTATTCTTGCACATGATGGAGTAACTCTGCTTTCGCCCTTATATTTTCCTTCAAGTTGATTTCTCTCAAACTCACTTGAATGATGGTCAAACCAAAGGCCACAGCCCTCTACAAACGGAACATTTGCAAGACAGTCATTTTCATCAACAGGAACAAGTCCATCCTGAAGATCCTTTGGATGTGCAAATTTCCATGAATCTATAATACCGGCTTCTTTAAGAAGCGCACCGCAAGCTAAACCATCAAAGTCAGAACGTGTAATTAATCTCATTATGTATCCCCCTTAATCGTATAATTGCTCTTTTAATTTTTTCATAAACCTGTTCCTATAATATAATATTTTCGCTTTCTTTTCAAGAACTATCTTAAAATAATACAAAACTGAATACATTTTTCTCCTTGCCATTTTTGACAGGCTGCGTGCCAGTTTTGGCAAGTTTTTTTATTTTAAATTATGATGCTATTTTTTCCAACTTTTCTTTAACAGCTTCCTCAATAAAACTATTGAGACTTTTGTTATGAGTTATTGAATAAATTGCCGCTTGTCTGTGTAGTTCACTTCCAATCCTTATATTGAGGCTTCCCTTATATGCTTTTTCTGGCTCAATTCCCTCTTCCTCACACAAACTTAAATACTCATCTATTGCATTATGAAAATCATCTATTAACTCTATTCCATTTTTCCCTTCATATGATATCAACGAACTTATACCTTGTACTTTTCCATAAAAAATCAAATCCTCTTCTGAAAACTCAACGCTTCCTATATAATCTTTATATTGAATAACACTATTCATATCAATCCCTCCTGTTCTAATTTTTCTATTAATTGCTTAATCTGATATTCCAAAAGTTCCTTACGAGGATGTGGTTTATGAAGTAATATCTTACTTTTATATAAATCACTTTCAAATATAACTCTTGACCCACTTGTTTTTCCTTTATTACTTTTATAATATGAAAAATAATTAAGCAAGCTTTCTGCTTCATCAAAGGTAAAACTACCATTTTTAGATTTTAATTTTTCTATAAGTTTTTCTTTCTTACTCATAAATTATTCTCCCTTTTATATAATATATCATAACGCTTCATATTATGCAACTAATTTTAGTCGCAAAATTACGGTGATAAAAATAGCTTTTGCAAAATATTATATTTACACATCTTGCAAAAGCTACTTGTTACTGTCTGTTATAATAATCAATTCCATCCGAAGGATTAAAATATGTTCTTATATATCCATCCGGTGATACAACTACAAACTCGTTAGATATCTCAAGATAATACACATCATCCCCATCCTCTTCTTCAAGCTTATGAAGTGAATCCTTGTTTAGAACAACTTTTTTTGCCGCAGCCTCATATTCCTCTGCCGAGGAAAAGCCCATTTCGATTCCATGCTTTTCGTAATGCTCATTTAATCTGTTGGCATTTCTAAATTTAAGAGGACGTTCATCTGTAATTTCAGTTATCTCTGTTCTAACTTCTTCTGTAGCTGCTTCAGTCTTTTCTTCTTTCGTTGTTGCTTCCGTTTTCGTTACAGTTTCGGTAGTTGTTTCTGTCGTAATAACTTCAGTGGTTTTTGTTTCAGTTGTT
>JAFUEG010000229.1 GCA_017464045.1 Lachnospiraceae bacterium | reverse complement strand
TAAGGTGAGGCGAAATAATATCGTTTATAGGTAAAATCGAGCAGCTTTATATATGCGGAGTTGAGGATTTACCTATAAGATGAGGCGAAATAGTATTGTTTATAGGTAAAATCGGGTATGCTTTATATATGTGGAGTTGAGGAATTACCTATAAGATGAGGTGAAATAATATCGTTTATAGGTAAAATCGAGCTGCTTTATATATGCGGAGTTGAGGATTTACCTATAAGATGGGGCGAAATAATATTGTTTATAGGTAAAATTGAGCAGCTTTATATATGTGGAGTTGAGGATTTACCTATAAGATGAGGTGAAATAATATCGTTTATAGGTAAAATCGAGCAGCTTTATATATGTGGAGTTGAGGAATTACCTATAAGATGAGGCGAGATAATATTGTTTATAGGTAAAATCGAGTATGCTCTATAATTTGAAGATGGGAAATTACCTATAAGAAGCAGTGGAATAATATTTCTTATAGGTAATTTAAGAATTTTATTATTATGTTGTATAAGTTTTTTACCTATAAAGACTATAGGTGATGGTATTATTATAGGTAATTCGGGAAAATATCGGGTTGTTTGGATATTGTGAGGGGATAAAATTTAGGAGTTTTACATGGAGAAGAGTGTAAAATGAAGGATCAAGTGTTTGTAGAGTTTGAAAAGTGGTTTAAAAACAAAGAGACAGATTGGAATAAGGAAGGAATTTTCATTAAAGAAATTCATTATGAGATAGAAAAAGAACATTGTTACAGAATTGGAGTTGAGTCGGAAAACGGATTAGGAAACATAGCATTATATGAGAGTAATAATATTTATTGGATTGACTTGGAAGCGGGGAACTATGATTATGATGTTATGTTTATAATAAGTGACATAAGATTTAAAAAGATTGAAGACATAAACAGTTTGGTTGATGAGTGGAGTGAACATTTAACGTGGACAGGGAATTAGCAACAAAAGATATGTTTATATAATAATGTTTGTTCTTACAGGAGGGGGTTAAAGATTATGACGACTGGTTTTCCTTTTGCTGATGCTCCTAATACAGCTTGCTTTACCTGCAGGCATATTTTGGATGAACATAAACCTATATTGTATGTTTCTCATGATGAAGATGGATATTGGCAATTCCTTTGCGGTGGTGTACATAAACAAGAGGATGCAAAGATTGTATCATTAGCAGATATATTAAGAATTGACAGTTCAATGTCGGATTTGGCAGAGATGGATTATGGTCAGTATGCAGAAGCGCCTGATGAGAATAGTGATTGGATTGTGAAATATAAATAAATATTTCCGGAGGTGTAAATGACTTCAAGCAGACAAAGTCATCAAAAAAGCTTATGTCGGATGCATCGCTTTAATTGCCGGTACCGAAGAAAAAGTAATGATATGGTGGGAAATATATGAAAAAACTTTTTACGATGATAAGACAAGGGAATTTTGAAGAGGTCCAAGCAATAATAAATAAGAATCCTTCTTTGGTAAATTGTGTTGCAGGAAGTACACCTAAAAAAGATCATGGACAATCTCCGCTTCAGGTTGCCTTAAAAATCGGACAAATTGAGATAGCAGACTATCTTATTGACTGTGGTGCTGATGTGAATTTTATGGAGGCGGAGGATGATGATCCCGGACTTAGAGCACCGGTTTTGTTTGATGGAATAACAGCAACGATTGTGTCATTATGTTATGGGAAATTTGATGTTTCAGATAAGGCATTGCTGATTTTGGAAAAAATGATTGCTAAAGGTGCGGATGTTAATTCATTTACATCTAATGGTTTGGGAACAATTAATTGGGCCATATCAAATGCTGAACAGATTATTCAACATCCTAATTTATATATTCGCTCACAGGATAAGGCAAGAGAAAAACTTGTAAGTGTTTTGGATTTACTGATTAATAATGGAGCAGATTATATTGCATGGGCAAACAGGGGATATTATCCGGAACCTTGTCCGGGCCCAACCAGCAGGAGTTTGTTTATTGACCCTATTCTTCCGGAAAATGAGTTTGATATATCGCGAATTGCAATATTGAGAGATTTTTTACAGGAGTATTTTAAAAGTAGGAATATTAGTTTTTGATATCGAACTTAACAAATAATTTATTTTAATGGAGATAACAATGGAAAGAAAATATTATTCGGGTGGCGAAGGTAAACCACCAATTTGGATACAGCCCATTATTGAAGAAGGAAAAATGTTTAATTTGGATTTTTTTAGTTTTACCAATATGCTTGATTGGGATAAACAAGGTGATGATGAGGCTGTTTTAGAACCGCTGATAGAATTTCTTGCAAAATGGGGAGACAGTGTTATTTTTGCTTTTCATGATAAAATGGCAGAGCTGTTGTTTTCTTTAGATACCTATGATGTTGCAAAAAATATAATGGAAAAGTCCGATTACTTTTCGCCGGATTTATTTTTGTATGCCAGGTGTGTAGCATTAGTAAATGGTAGTTCGTATTATAATGCTATTTTAAAAGGCAGAAAAAAATTATCGGCGGATTTGGATTTTGAGTCTATTCTTTATGTGCCTGTCAAAGCATGGGAAAGGCTGCACAATGATGACGGTGATAATTATCCGCATATTCCAAAAGTGAGTTATGAAACTTACAGTAATGAAGCCGGGTGGAAGGATAGTCCGATGATGAAATAGATAATTCTTATGAAGGAGAAACAACATGGCAGTTGCGATTGTACTTGCGGGTGGCAGCGGAAGCAGAATGAACTCGGATGTTGCCAAGCAGTATATAAAATTGAATGATAGGGAAGTATTGTATTATTCATTATATACATTTCAGAATAATGAACATATAAGCAGGATTATTCTCGTTACCAGAGAAACAGACATAGAATTTTGCCAAAAAGAAATTGTAAAAAAATATGGTTTTGACAAGGTGACGGACGTTATAGCCGGTGGAAAGGAAAGATATAATTCAGTTTATAATGGCATAGTTAAGCTTGATGAATATAATAAATGTAGCGGTGACAATAAGGCTGCGGATGCTGATTTGGCGGATGGTGCAAACTGTGATGGCATTGTTTTGATTCACGATGGAGCCAGACCGTTTGTGACGGATAAGATGATTGACGATGTGATAGATGCGATTAGAGAGTGTGGCGCTTGTACCGTCGGTGTGCCGGTTAAGGA
The DNA here is from genome assembly GCA_017464045.1 of Lachnospiraceae bacterium. The sequence continues at coordinate 102 of JAFUEG010000229.1, read as the reverse complement.
TACGATCAAGGTTGTAGATGAAAATGGATTTGGTATCGAGACACCAGACAGGAAAACCTTGTGGCAGATACAGACACCTCAGGGATTTAGATTTAAGTTGAT
>JAFUEG010000228.1 GCA_017464045.1 Lachnospiraceae bacterium | reverse complement strand
TATGTTTTAGCACCTGAAGAAATTAAGTTATTGTAAAACCAAAAAACATGGGAGTATCATTAAGTACGTGTTTTAGCACCTGAAGAAATTAAGTTATTGTAAAACAAAGGACTATGAAAAAGCACAACAGATGTATAGGCTTTTTCTATTTTAAATTTATGTTGACAACAACTATAAACGACTATAAAATAATATCAGAAATATAAACGACTATAAATGAATATAAACTACTATAAAAATATATAAAAACTATAAACGAATATAAATGGAGTGATAATTATGAATACAACCAATCCATATACATTAATGTTTGGAAAAGAACCTATACAAATGATATCAAGAGTAAGTGAATCTGAAGATATATACCGAAATTTTCTTTCTGAAATATCACCTCAACAGGTATATATGATAACGGGTGTGCGGGGATCAGGTAAAACTGTTCAAATGACTGAAATCTCAAAAAGGATTAAGAAAGAGGAAAACTGGATTGTTCTTGAATTAAATCCGGTTAAAGACCTTTTACTGGATTTTGCAGCTAAACTTTACAATGAAAAAAAAGCAACAGATATAATACGTGATGCGAAAATTAATCTTTCTTTTTGGGGTATAGGTGTAGAAATTGCCAAGTCTGAAAAGATAACTGATATTGAAGTAGCATTATCACGTATGCTTGAAAGTCTGAAAAAGCAAAATAAAAGAGTATTAATAACCATAGACGAAGCTGTCAATTCTCAAACCATGAGAGAATTTGCCAGCGCATTTCAAATATTTATACGACAGGATTTACCTTTATATCTTATAATGACCGGCTTATACGAAAATATTGATGCTCTTCAAAATGAACAGACTTTAACATTTTTACATCGTGCCCCAAAGATTTTTTTAAAACCTTTAAATATAGGAAGTATTGTTAATCAATATAAAAATACATTTCATCTTGACGATGAAAACGCAAGGAAAATGGCCAAGCTTACAAGAGGTTATTCTTTTGCCTTCCAGGTGCTTGGATATTTTACATTTGAAAATAACGGAGATTATAAATCAATTATAGATAAATACCGTGAATATCTGGATGAATATGTTTATAATAAAATTTGGTCTGAATTATCTGAAAAAGAAAAAAGAATAATGTATGCAATAGCCTCTTCCAAAGGTGGAAAAATAATTGATATACGAGAATTACTTAACCTTAAGCCAAATGAATTTAGTCCCTACAGAGAAAGACTTATCAAAAGAGGCCTAATAAATGGTGATGAAAGAGGAATTGTAAAATTTACACTTCCATGCTTTGAAAATTATGTACTTAATAATTATATAGGAGACGATTATGAATGATACAATAGCTGCCATAGCTACCGGTATGGGAAGCTCCGGCATAGGAATTATAAGAATAAGCGGTGATAAGGCTATCCGGATAGCTGATAAGATATTTGAGCCTAAAAATAATAAGAAAAAAATCTGCAACATGGCAAGCTATACCGCAGCTTTCGGACATATAACATATAATGGTGAAGTATATGATGAGGCAGTTGCTCTTGTTATGCGTGCACCTCATACCTATACAACAGAGGATGTGGTTGAATTTGACTGCCACGGTGGTATTACAGTATTAAAAAGAATTCTTGACCTTGTAATAAGTCTCGGTGCAAGACCGGCAGAGGGTGGTGAATTTACAAAAAGAGCCTTTCTCGGTGGAAGAATTGATATGTCACAGGCAGAGGCTGTTATGGATCTTATTAATTCCAAAAATGAATTTGCAGCCAAAGCATCCCTTAAAAAATTACAGGGTGGCTTAAGAGACATTATAGCAGACATGAGAGAGAAGCTTTTATACAATATTGCTTATATAGAATCCGCTTTAGACGACCCTGAAAATTACTCTTTGGACGAGTTTCCACAGGAGTTAAAAAGTGTTGTGGAAAACTTGTTGATAACTATTGATAAACTAATAAAATCAAGCAGTAACGGACGACTTATAAATGAAGGTATAAGAACCGTAATAGTAGGTAAACCCAATGCAGGCAAGTCCTCCGTACTCAATATGCTTCTTGATGAAGATAGAGCTATAGTAACAGACATAGAAGGAACCACCAGAGACACCCTTGAGGAATACTTAAATATCGACGGAATATCGCTAAATATCGTGGATACGGCGGGTATCAGAGAGACCGAAGACACCGTAGAAAAAATCGGAGTGGACAAAGCAATCGACACTCTTGAAGAAGCTGATTTAATCCTCTATATTGTTGACGGAAGCGTTCCTTTAAGTGATAATGACCGTACGATAATGGACAAATTACACGGAAAAAAAGTCATAACAATCATAAACAAAAATGACATGAATGTGGTTGTGGATAAGTTGTGGATAACTAATAATATTGATACAAAAATTGTGGAGCTTTCAGCAAAAGAAAGGACCGGCAAGGATGACCTATATAAAGTCCTGAAAGAAATGTTCTTCAATAATGAGCTATCATATAATGACGAGGTTTACATAACAAGCCTTCGCCATAAAAATCTCCTCTCAGATGCAAAAGAAAGTCTGACCAAGGTTCTTGAAAGTATCAACTTAAACATGGGAGAAGACTTCTTCACCATAGACCTTATGGCTGCCTACACCTCCCTTGGCAAAATAATCGGCGAAGAGCTTGAAGATGACCTGGTAAACAAAATCTTCTCCGAATTCTGCATGGGTAAATAAATCCCGTTTTATCGCAGTAATGATTGATTTACCTATAAGACTGCAAAACATTGCTCATTTTATAGGTAAAATAACCGATAATCAATCTGATATAATTCGTTATTTACCTATAAGTATGCATAGTGTATCAAATCTTATAGGTAAAATAATCAATAATCTATCTGAAATAATACTTAATTTACCTATAAATCTGCCTTATAGTGTTTAACTTATAGGTAAAAGGTCCAATCACTAATCTTATTAATCTCATAAATTACCTATAAATTCAATATATACTACTTGCTTTATAGGTAAAACAATTATTTAAAAGCGACATGTTGCATGTCTCGTATCACTTTGTAGCTTAAAACCGCGCTATATAGCGTGGTTTTAAGCTGCAGATGTCCTTTTATCACTTATACATGACTCACACCCTGATAATTTAGATTACGAAAAGTATAAGAAAAGGCTGATACAACAACAGTTATCCCGATTTGTGTAAAATCAAAAGCGAAAATCCGAAATAGGTGTTTTAAAAAATCGAACTGTTTGAGCGTAGCGAGTTTTCGATTTTTAGCACCTATAAAGGATTTGAGCTTATTTATTTCACAAATTGCTGGATAGTTGTGTATCAGCCTTTTCATATACTTTTCATATAGTAAACTTAAAATGGTATAAGTCATGTATAAGTGATAACAGGACACCCACTCTCTTCGATAAACCGAAGTTTAAGCTTTTTTAAGATATACCACAACCTTACGGTAAGGCTCTTCGCCTTCACTTCTGGTTGCAACGTATTTGTCATTTTGTAATGCTGAGTGAATAATTCTTCTCTCATAAGGATTCATAGGTTCGAGTGTAAATGTTCTTCTTGTTCTCTTAACCTTAAAAGCTATGTTTCTCGCAAGGTTCTCAAGAGTATCTTTTCTTCTGGCACGATAATTTTCAGTATCAAGTTTAACTCTTATATAAGACTCACTTTTCTTATTTACGAATAAACTTATGAGATATTGAAGTGCATCAAGTGTTTGTCCTCTCTTACCTATAAGGATACCCATATCAGGTCCTTCGAGATCAATATTCATTGTTCCTTCAGCTTCATCAAAATCAATATTTATATTAGTTTCGATATCCATTGCTTTAAATAAATTATCAAGATATTCTTTTATATCATCTATGAAAGATTCTTTCTTTCTGGCATTGATAATTGCCGGTTTAGAACCTAACCCAAGAAAACCTGTACTTCCTTTTTCAACTACCTCATAATCAAGGTCCTCACTGGCAACACCGAATTCCAAAGATGCAGCAGTAATTGCTTCTTCTACTGTCTTAGCTTTGAATTCTTTATACTCCATTAATCATTTCCTCCATTTTTATCATTATACCTTTGCATAACATTTGCCTTTGCTGCAAGACTTCCTTGTCTATACTTTACTCCATTGTTATTTTTTGACATTGTATTGGATGAATAACTTTTTAAACTCTGGGATGCTATATTACTGTTAACCCTTGAATTAGAACTTGCATCCTGGCTACCATAAGCAGCTTCATTCATTCTTTCCATAAATGATTTCTTGCCTGATGCTTTTCTTTTTGCAATTTTAATAGCAGCTTTTTCCTTAGACTTTTCTATAAGCTTGTCCATATCACAATGTTTAAAATAAGCATTAATTCCTACAGAAGTAAGAAAACTTATAAATGAACCTGTTGCCCAATATAAACCAAGTCCGGCAGGTACTGTAAAAGTTATAAAGAAAGACATAATAGGAAATACATACATCATTCCCTTCATCATCTTCATACTTTGTTCCTGAGCAGGATCACCTGAACTTTGTTGAGGTGTAGCTTTCATACTCAAAAACTGAAATAACAATGACAATATAGGAATTAAAATAGCTACTGTTGTTCCTGCACGTAATGCTTGTGATGGAGAAACTGATAAATCTATTCCTCCAATAAAACTATTAACTTTTACTATGATTTTCTGATTTTTATTAATTTCTGAAATTACATCCGGAAAATCTGTAACTGTTTTTTTAAAGTCATCCCAAGCATTTGAAGGAAACTTAGCTAAAACATCTATAATTCCATTTATACTGTCTGTTGATGATTTAATACCTACAAAGTAGGAACTATATTCATCTGACTTAAAATTATTTAATGCTTCTATAGCTTTATCATTAGCATGTATTGATTCAGCTATATTAATATAAAGATCTTTTACTTTACCTACATAAGCAGGTACATTTTGTATAACTCGATAAAGCGCTAAGAATATTGGCATCTGTATGAGAGCCGTGAGACAGCTTCCTGTCATATTTACTCCATACTTTTCCTGAAGATCTCTCATCTCACGCTGTTGAGCCATCATAGATTCCTGATCTTTCTTACCCTTATATTTCTTAGTTATCTTATTCATTTCCGGTTGAATATAAGCTGTAATTTTTGAAGATTTGTTTGACTTAAACATGAGTGGAATCAAACATAATCTTATAAGGATAGTAAATATGATTATAACAAATCCAATACTTACTATTCCGAAATTATCAAACACATTATAAATAAGTCCAAATATTAATCCAAATAATTTAGCAATCGGTTTGATAATAAATCCACCTTGCTGTGTTAAAAACATATTTTCCTCCGAATTAAACCTATGGTACAGGATCGTATCCACCCTTTGAAAATGGATTGCATCTTAATATTCTCCAAACAGTAAGTAATGTTCCTTTAAAAAAGCCATATTTTTCATACGCTTCAAGAGCATACTGTGAACATGTAGGAGTATATCTGCATGAACCATATTTCTTATAAGGTGAAATATTTTTTCTATAAAATTTAATTAGTGCTATACATATCTTTTTCATCATTTTCCTTAATTATATGATGCAATTTTGCAAGATGCATAAATGCACTTTCAATGTCATGATAATTCTTGCCCTTTGCAGTTACTCTTGCAACAATAACAATATCATATCCATCTTTAATTCTTTCTTTGTTAAGTCTGTAACTTTCTCTTATTAATCTTACTATTCGATGCCTGACCACACTATTTCCAACCTTTTTACTAACAGAGATTCCGATTCTACTGTAATCCAAGTCGTTGGATCTTAGATACATCACTAAATACTTATTGGCATACGATTCTTTTTGGTTATACACCATGCCAAACTCTCTGCTGTTTTTAAGTGTCACAATGTTTTTCATACTTTTCTCCAAATTAAACTTTCTGAAAAACAAAAGGTCACTTATTTTTAGTGACCTACGCTGATAACTGCTTTCTACCTTTTGCTCTTCTTGCGGCCAATACTTTTCTTCCGTTAGCTGTACTCATTCTTTTTCTGAATCCATGAACCTTTGAACGCTGTCTCTTCTTTGGCTGAAATGTCATCTTCATAATGGTATTCCTCCTTTTCTTCTTATTATTAATGTCTTTTTAAAGACACCTTTGCCTATTATATGTAGAAAAACACCATTAGTCAAGCAATTTTTGACCTAATCATCTCTTTTTTATATGAGTTTTTACTTTTTTATATGAAATTTTTATCCACTATCTTTTAATGAAAATGTAACTTTTTTAATTAAATTTACATAACTTTTTCCACAAAATGTGTATAACCTGTGGATAACTTACTAATTTAATGTTGATTTTTCATTTTTTTTAGTAAATATACCATTTTTCAAAATGTGTATAACTAGTGGTAAATTTTTTTTTACTTTACATAAATTATTTACGCATACATCAATATATATTTTTCGATAACATTCTTTTTATTAATATTTATATACTCATCTTTTAACATTAAAATTATTTCCTTAAACCTTCCTTTTAAACATTCAAAATATAATTAAATTTCTTGCTAAATATACCAATTTGTAGTATTATATTTGATAGGTGTGCGAGTGGGTTTGAATGGAAAAATAATCAACAAAAATTAACATTAAAGTTTAAGATAAACAACATTTTTTTAACACCCTTAAAGTAAGTAAAATCATGACATTAAGGGACTTATGTACAAATCCACATCCATTAATAATAATTATACTAATTTATTATATATATATTTATATCGCGCGCGTCCATCATGAAGGGAGTAAAATTTTATTATGAAAATCAAATGTTCAAAGTCAAATCTTTTATCTGCTTTAAATATTGTCTCTAAAGCAGTTTCAACCAAGACAACCATGCCTATACTTGAATGTATTTTAATTGAAGTATATGCAGATAAAATTAAACTTACAGCTAATGATTTGGAATTAGGTATAGAAACTATACTTGATGGTGACGTTGTAGAGATGGGAAGAATAGCTATAGAAGCTAAGATTTTCACTGATATTATAAGAAAGCTTCCTGACAGTGAAGTATTTATAGAATCAACTGAGGATTATAAAACTATTATTAGATGTGAAAAATCCAAATTTAGTATTCCCTCAAAATCCGGTGATGATTTTACAGAACTTCCTGAGATAGAAAAGGGTAAGGGTATAAATATTTCACAGTTTACTTTAAAGGAAGTTATAAGACAGACTATTTTTTCGATTTCAGATAATGAAAATAATAAGCTTATGACAGGTGAACTTTTTGAGGTAAAGGATGGAAAGCTTACAGTTGTTTCTCTTGACGGACACAGAATATCTATGAGAAATGTTGAAATTGATTCCAATATAGAGGATACTAAGGTTGTTGTTCCGGGTAAGACTCTCAGTGATTTATCAAAAATAATTGACGGAGGAGTAGATGATATGGTTAATATCTATTTCTCTGACAGACATATTTTATTTGAATTTGAAAATACACTTGTTGTATCACGTCTTATAGAAGGTGAGTATTTTAAGATAGTCCAGATGCTTTCCATGGATCATAAGATTAAGCTTAATGTAAATAACAAGGAATTTTTAAATTGTATAGACAGAGCATCACTTCTTATTAAGGAATCGGATAAGAAGCCTATAGTTATGAGTATTAAAAATGACAATATCATGTATCTTAAGGTTGATACTCTTATGGGTTCCATGAATGAGGAAATCGAGATTAATAAAGAAGGTGATGAGCTAATCATCGGCTTTAATCCAAGATTTTTAATGGATGTTTTAAGAGTTATTGATGATGAAGATATTACGGTTTATATGAGAGATTCCAAGTCACCATGTATCATCAAAAATGATGCTGAGGATTACATATATGTAATTTTACCTGTAAATATCAATGCAGATGCATACTAAAACAGCAGCCGTTTCTTAGATTGATGTAATTATTATGAGGTAATTTATATGAATCACATATTAAAAATAAGAGATGGAGAAGAATTTATAAAGCTTGGACAGGCTCTTAAGGCTACCGGAGTTGCAGATTCAGGTTTAGATGCAAAGGAGCTTATAATACAGGGTCTTGTTCTTGTGGATGGAGAGGTTGAAACAAGAAGAGGAAGAAAGCTTTATGATGGAATGGAAGTACGCTTTGACGATGAAGTTATAAGCATACAAAAATAGTTTGGAAAGTGAAATATAATGTTTATAGAAAATCTTGCATTAAATAATTATCGTAACTATGATAATGCAGATATAAATTTTTCTGATGGCATAAATATTTTATACGGAGATAATGCACAGGGAAAAACCAATATTCTTGAAGCTATTTACATGACTGCTACAACAAAGTCACACAGAGGCAGCAAGGATAAGGAAATTATAGAATTTGGAAAAGATGAAAGTCATATAAGGACCGAACTTAAAAAAAATGATATAGGACACAGAATTGATATTCATCTTAGAAAAAATAAAAGCAAGGGTATAGCTATAGATATGATACCCATAAAAAGGTCGGCAGACCTTTTTGGCATGATTAATATTATACTTTTTTCACCGGAGGATTTGTCTATTATAAAAAACGGACCTTCGGAAAGAAGAAGGTTTATGGATATGGAATTGTGCCAGCTTAACAGAATTTATTATAATAATTTATCCACATATAATAAAATTTTAAATCAGAGAAATAATCAGCTGAAAGAGGATATGTACGGTAAAAACCAGGATATCCTCGATGTATGGGACAGTCAGCTTATAGATTATGGTTTAAAAATCATTAAGGATAGAAATAATTTCATTAATATAATTAATGAGATTATTGGAAAAATACACGAACATCTTACTAATGGTAATGAAAATCTAAGATTGGTTTATGATAAAAATGTATATGAGGATAATTTTGCAATAGAACTTTGTAATAAAAGAAATATGGATATAAGGATGATGAGTACATCGGTAGGACCTCACAGGGATGATATTATTTTTATGATAAATGATATTGATGTGAGAAAATTCGGTTCCCAGGGACAGCAAAGAACGGTTGCACTTTCTCTTAAACTTGCGGAAATAGAGCTTGTTAAGAGGCTGATAAATGATAATCCGATTCTTTTGTTGGATGATGTTATGTCGGAGCTTGATACCAAAAGAAGAGATGCTCTTTTGTCATCTATAAGCAATATACAAACTATTATAACCTGTACAGGCTATGATGATTTTATAAAAGAAAGACTAAGTATAGATAAGATTTATAAAATTGAGCAGGGAAAGATAATAGTATAAGCCGTTTTAAATATATAATCAGCTTATACAATGCCATAAATTTTTAAAGGCATGATTTGTAAGGAGGAAACTATGAGTAACAAAAATGAAACTAACTACGGTGCAGACCAAATCCAAATTTTGGAAGGTTTGGAAGCAGTTAGAAAAAGACCCGGTATGTATATAGGAAGCACATCTACAAGAGGTTTACACCATCTTGTATATGAAATTGTTGATAATGCAGTGGATGAAGCTCTTGCAGGCTATTGTTCGGAAATAAATGTATTTATCAATGCTGACAATACCATAACCGTTATAGATAACGGAAGAGGTATACCTACCGGAATACATGAAAAGGCAGGAATACCTGCGGTAGAAGTTGTATTTACAATACTTCATGCAGGAGGTAAATTCGGCGGTGGAGGATACAAGGTATCTGGTGGTCTTCACGGAGTTGGTGCATCCGTCGTTAATGCACTTTCTAACTGGCTTGAGGTAGAGGTTTCACGTGATGGTAAAGTGTACAGACAGCGTTATGAGAGAGGTCATGTAATCTACAAATTAAAAGAAGTCGGAAAGACTGATAAGACAGGAACCAAGGTTACATTTGAGCCGGATGATACG
>JAFUEG010000227.1 GCA_017464045.1 Lachnospiraceae bacterium | reverse complement strand
TTTTCAGAAGCATTGTTTGACTCATCTTCTGCCGGTTTATCAGCTTGCTCTTTCTCAGGTTGCTTTTCGGTTTGCTTTTCAGGTTGCTTATCATCTTTTTCTTCATCTGTTTTATCTTTCTCTGCCGCAACCTTTTTGGATGCCTCATACTGCAAAATAAAAGCATTTAATTCACCCTTTTTTTCTTCACTGTTCTTTTTTGCTATTCTGTTTTTCTTGATTAAATTTTTTGCAGCTATAAATGCAATTACAAAAATTACAATCATGTAAATAATAAAAAGATTTGAACCGCTTATTGCTAAAAACATATCTTACCTCCTAAAATGCATTAATCCAACTTTAAGTCTATTCTATATAATTCATTTTATAAAGTCAAAAAATTCATAACTAATTTAACCATTGTGTCCTTTTCTTCCGGTCGTGACTCTGCAATCATTAAAGTTACAGCTACAAGTGCACTATCGCTAATTTTCTTTTCATCATCCTTATAAAAAGAACTATTTTTATCAAGAAACTCTAAAAATAATGAAGCTGCTATTCTCTTACATCCATCCGCATACGGATGGTCCTTACTCATAAAATAAAGTAAATTTGCAGCTTTTTCTTCTATTGTTGGATATGCATCCTCGCCAAATACACTTTGATATATGTTGTTTTAACACCCCATTAGCCCACTGTCTAAATTCAATTCCACGTTTTGATTTAACTCTGTATCCAACCGAAATAATCACATCTAATGTATAATGAGGGACTTTTTGTTTAACACCAACAACACGCATTTTTTGCGTGTTGTTGTCCCGTTCGAGTTCCTCTTCATTGAATACATTATTAATATGTGTTCGAATTGTTTTTTCATCTCTATTAAATAATATCGCCATTTGATTAGCTGTCAACCACACAGTATCATCTTCTAAAGATACTGATAATAGAATTACTTTATCTTTTGTTTCAAATAAAACAATATCATTATCCATCTGCCTACCCCTCATATTATATCAATTACTATATAATATATCTAAAACTACAAACTCCTCCAAAACTCATTAACCTTTTCAAAGAAATCCTTCATATCATCACATAAAACAGTTACATCCCGTTCATCCATCATTGACGGAACATTAAAAAATCGCCCACGAGAATCAATGCCGTAAAGTTCTTCTCCACCATTACTGCCAATTATAATATGATTTGGCAGAAACTCATTTACATCATAATCATCGTTTACTTCCTGTAGTTCCTCAAGTCTGTATAGCACCAGCCACGTTTCTCCGATATCCCCTTCACCACCGTTATGTTCTTTCATAAACTCAATATAACTTTGCGGTAATTTAATGCCATCTATTTCCGTGATAACATCTCCATTATACGCTTCATTGAATTGAAAATCTTCCCACATATAAAAATGCCTCTCCTTTAATTCATCACTATTTCTTATAACACAAACTATATCTTGTCACTCCATTATCGGCAGTTACACTGTTATATAGCTCACAGCCAAAATGCTGATACATTTCTGCATACTCTTTCATATCAGTATCAAATAAAAGTGTCAGCCCTTTCGCATCAGCCATACTTTTTGCAAATTCTATAAGCTCTGTCGCAACTCCTTTGCCCTGACACTCTTTGTCTACACAAACCATAAGTGCATCAATATGTCTTTTCTTTGCATACTGCTTATTGGAATTACCTATCTGCTTGGCAAATTTTAAAAGACTTTTTATCCTTGAATATTCCATCTTCGTGTACATTTTTAAAATCATTTTTATCTGTGGCATAATCGGTTTTTTCACCGAGTCCTCAAGTCCTATAAAGCCTGTCATATCCTCATTTGCATATAATTCGCCCGACTGATAAACGTAGTCAACATAGTACGACATATACTCCATGACATCATCCTTACGTTCAGACACCGAACCCCAGTTATGAAACAACTCATTTGTAACAAATGCTTCGCCTATGATCCTTTTTATGCCATCTAATTTTTCCTGTGAAATGTTTTCCACTTTAGAAACCAAATTATCTGCCTCCTACTTAAATATCGAAACAACCATTTATTTAATCATTATCATTCATCATAGTTCATCAAATGACCGCTCTATGAAATCAAATTAACACTATTTAATTATTAATATAACTATCCACGAAATCAATGCTGCAAATAAAGGATATCCTATGATTGTACTTATTATTTTTATAAGCCATGTCCTCTTATGGATATATGGCATTAAATCTTCTGTTCCCGGAATCACCCACGCCTTCGTATGTCCTACCCAGTACCAGTCAATAAACACACGATCAAACAATCCACATAAAAGATACATTACGGTAAGCTGAATAAAGCCTTCAAAAAATGTATCTGCTCCATTTACACAAAATACCATTAACGGAGCTATTATAAGAAGTACCAACACAAATACAAGTCCTGAAACAGAATAATTTCTCTTAATTTCCTTTTCTGTGATTAATCCTAACTCAACGACACGGTCTTTGACCGGTTGTTCATAGTAGTGAACACCTCCGACAGCACCATTTTGTATATTGATAACACACACAAGCAATAAAACAAAATTGAGTACAAAGCTTTCGATAATAGCCAATATCATAATATGCCTCCCAAGATTTATAATCTGTCAGTAAAATTTATAACTACCATATCACAAAACTGCATTTTTGAAAAGAAACATTAGCTGTTTGAAAGTATAAATCAATGCATTTTTCTTGACAACCAAAATAATCGGCTATAATATTTAATATACTGTTCAATAATATAAAAGGAGTTTAGTAATGGCCGCTAATTCAAATAAAAAAAATAATAATACTCAAAATAGCAATTTAGAAAGTAATAATTCAGAAGACACTATTAATAAAAAAATCACCTCAACAGACAATAATATTGAAACTTCCTTAAAAGGTAACACCCACAAGGTAAAGCGATACATTCCTATTTGCATTTGTGTACTTGTTATGTTTATAATCTTCAAATACTGGGATAATGCCGTTCACTTTATAGGTCTTTTTTTAAGCGCATCATCAGGACTTATTATCGGTATGATTATAGCTTTTCTGGTCAATATTATTATGACCTCATATGAAAAAGGACTTTCCAAACTCTTTAAAGGCAAGATAAATCATGGTGTACTAAGGGCAATAGGGCTTACTACCTCCCTGCTTACATTAATTCTGATTTTAGTCGGTATAATCAATTTTATTATACCGGAGCTCATAAACAGCATTTCTCTTATGATTAAATCATTGAGCGATAATCTTCCGAAGATGCTTAACGAATTAAAGAGTAACAAATATATCGGCAAATATGCTGTAACTCTTCTTAATTCCATGCCATCCTCGGAAAACATTGAAAGCACAGTTCAGGGACTGGGAAGTTTCGTTATAAATGGTGCAAGCGGTGCCATGAGCCTTCTGGTCAGTTCAGCAGGAGCATTAATTTCAGTTATTGCCAATCTATTTATAGGAATTTTCTTTTCCATATATATTCTGGTTGATAAAGAAAAGCTTTCCAGACAATGTACCGGTCTCATTAAGACCTATGTTCCTGCCAGCGAAAAAGTCCTTTCATTGATTAGCTTGCTTGGAACCAACTTCCGTAACTTTATAGTTGCACAGGCAACCGATGCGTGTATTTTAGGAGGGTTGTGTATTATTGGAATGCTCCTTTTACAGCTCCCTTATGCCGTAACATCCGGTGTAATCGTTGCATTTTTTGCATTGATTCCTGTCATCGGTGCCTTTCTTGGTATGGGTATCTCTGCATTTTTCATACTCATGGTATCACCGGTAAAAGCACTTATTTTCCTTATTTTCATCATCACTCTGCAACAGATTGACAATAACATCATCTATCCTCGTGTTGTCGGAAACAGAGTTGATCTTCCGGGAATGTGGGTACTCGCCGCAGTCACAGTATTTGGCGGTTTATTTGGAATCGTCGGAATCATGTGCAGCGTACCTGTAACAGCAACCGTATACAAGCTAATAAAAGATGATTATAGAAAAAGAGCCGGAAAAAAATGTGTTGAAGCCATTGAAAAAAAAGCTGTCGCAACAGATGATTAATTCATCATTGCGACAGCTTCTTTAACTTAACATTTTGACAAAGTGTCTGCCCCATGTCACAATTGTGTCACGGACGTGAACCTTGTCACCTTCCATTAATCAATTTTATCTACAATTATTTTATCAATGTATCCGTCATCATCGTAATTGAAAGATACCTCATATTTACCGTCAAGCGAATGTTTAATCTCGATTATTTCAGACTCATCTGTTACCTCTTTACCATCAAAAACAAGTGTAACTAATCTGTCATTAGTTTTATTGCTTTGAACGATTTCATCTAATGTTGACTCAAGGAAAAAAGCATCTTTCGTACCATTATCACCGGTGAACTGAAAATTAAATAAATATCTCTTTGACTCTTCTTCCTGTTCTTTTGCCTTTTGTTCATATTCAATACGAGACTTATCTTCCTCTTCTTTAATACTTCTAAATGATTTAATATACATAAATACTATATCCAAACATACAGACTAAAATAACTCTTCCTTCAATTTAGTCTGTATCACTTTTCCAAACATACAGACTAAAATAACTCTTCCTTCAATTTAGTCTGTACTCTTTCCTCAAATTATACAGACAAAATCAACACTTTATCAATTTTTGTCCGTATTAACCCATAAGGTATACGGACTAAATCTACCCTTCATCAATTTTAGTCTGTATGGTTCCATAAAAAATACGGACTAAATCAGTTCTTTATCAGATTTAGTCCGCAATCAGTTTACATAATATGTAATTTAGTGTCTCAAAACCCACATTTTCTCACTATTTCGCCATCTCGCTTATCAGCTCGATGCGTTTTCTCGTCAAAGTGGTATTTGTGCAAGCACAATACCACCTTTCCTCGTTATTTCGCCACAATATTCACAATCTTATTAGGTACATATATTTCCTTAATTACATTAAGACCGGCGAGTCTGTCACCAAGGGCAGCCTTTGCTTTTTCAATTACAACATCCTTCGCATCGTCCACTCCAATCATAACCGTAACTCTGGTCTTGCCGTTAATCTGAACTGCGATTTCCTTTTCGTCATCCTTCATGGCATCCTAGGAATAAGTTGGCCAGCTCTGGTGTAATACAGAATAGGTTCCGCCAAGCTCCTCCCAAAGTTCTTCACCGATGTGTGGTGCGAAAGGTGCTATAAGAAGTGCCATAGTCTTAAGAGTTTCCTTATCAACACCTGTTGTCTTGGTAAGCTCAACGCACTTGTTGTTTGCTTCCATAAATGCGGAAATTACTGTATTTAAGCTGAATTGTTCAAGACGAGTTGTAACATCATATACCAGCTTGTTACGAAGCTTTACAAGCTCCTTGGTCTCTGCAGCATCCTTATCCTTGTTAGCCATAACCATATTGTAGAATCTGTTTATGAAACGATATATACCTTCCATACCGCTGTCATCCCAGATAGAATCAAGTTCAGGCGGTCCTATGAAAAGCTCGTATAAACGAAGTGAATCACAGCCGTAATCATTTACCATATCATCAGGTGAAACGATATTTCCGAGAGACTTACTCATCTTGGTTGCTGCGCCTGTTTCTTTATCTCTACCGCAGACCATACCCTGATTGAACAGCTTCTTAAACGGCTCATCAAAATCAACAACTCCGATATCATTTAAAAACTTGGTGTAAAATCTTGAGTAAAGTAAGTGAAGAACCGCATGCTCTACACCACCGATATA
>JAFUEG010000226.1 GCA_017464045.1 Lachnospiraceae bacterium | reverse complement strand
CATACCGAGGCTATGGACAGAGCTATGGAGGGTGGCATAGATGATGTAGGTCTCGGTGTATTATTTGGACTTGAAGGATATAAATATGAGTTTGCGGGCATGCTTATGCATCCAGAACATCTTGAGGCAGATCATGGTGTAGGACCGCATACGATAAGTGTTCCGAGAGTAAAGCATGCTGATGATATAGATCCGGATGCTTTTGATAATTCGATATCTGATGAAATATTTACCAAGATAGCAGCCTGCATCAGAATTGCTGTTCCGTATACCGGTATGATTATTTCAACCAGAGAAAATGAACAGGTAAGAGCAAGGATGCTTCAGGTTGGTATATCACAGATAAGCGGAGGCTCACGTACCTCTGTAGGAGGATATACCGAAGAAGAAAGACCTCATGATACAGAGCAGTTTGATGTATCTGACCAGAGAACCTTGGATGAGGTTATTAAGTGGCTTATGGAGAGCGGACACATACCTAGCTTTTGTACCGCTTGCTACAGAGCCGGAAGAACTGGTGACCGCTTTATGGCACTTTGTAAGGCGGGACAGATTCAAAACTGCTGTCATCCAAATGCACTTATGACACTTAAGGAATATCTGGTTGATTATGCAAGCGAAGAAACCAAAAAAATGGGCGAGGAAATGATAGAGCGGGAGCTTTTAAATATTCCAAAGGAAAATGTACGTGAGACTTGTAAAAAATATCTTGATAAGATAGTAGATGGTGAAAGGGATTTCAGGTTCTAAAAGGAGATGGTCTTATGGGTATGAATGATACACCTTCGGCAAACAGAGTACATATTGGATTTTTCGGAAGACGTAATGCCGGTAAATCCAGTGTAGTAAATGCGGTTACGGGACAGGAACTTTCAGTTGTATCTGATGTGATGGGAACAACTACCGATCCGGTTACAAAGTCGATGGAGCTCTTACCTATGGGACCTGTTCTTATTATAGACACACCGGGCTTTGATGATGACGGAGCTCTTGGAGAGCTGAGAGTAAAAAAGACCAAGCAGGTTTTAAATAAAACCGATGTAGCGGTTTTGGTTGTTGACGCAACGGTCGGGATGACGGCAGCAGATTATGAGCTTTTGGATATATTTAAAAAGAAGAATATAAATTATGTTCTTGTATATAACAAATGTGACCTCCTTGATGTAAAGGATATGATTCGACTGTCTTCTGAAGATAATGCGATTTTAGTAAGTGCCAAGGATAAAAATAATATCGATCAGCTTAAAGAAAAAATAGCCTTTATGACAGACGATATGCCTGATAAAAAGCTTGTATCCGATTTCATAAGCTCAGGTGATGTTGTTATGCTGGTGGTTCCTATCGATAAGGCAGCACCAAAAGGAAGACTGATACTTCCGCAGCAGCAGACCATAAGGGATCTGCTTGATGCAGGGGCGGTAACAGTGGTGGTAAAAGAAAATGAGATAGCAGGCGCACTTGAAAAGCTGTCTGTCAAGCCTAAGCTTGTTATAACGGACAGTCAGGTGTTTAAGACTGTTGCAAATAGCCTTCCGGATGATATTAAACTTACATCATTTTCAATTCTCATGGCAAGATATAAGGGCTTTCTGGAGACAGCGGTACAGGGAGCGTTTGCTATAGATTCATTAAATGACGGAGATACGGTTTTAATCTCAGAAGGTTGTACGCATCACAGACAGTGTGGTGATATAGGAACCGTTAAGCTTCCTAACTGGATTAAGGAGTACACCGGAAAGGATATAAGCTTTGAGTATAGTCAGGGTATGGATTTTCCGGAAGAATTATCACAGTATAAGGTGATAATTCATTGCGGAGGCTGCATGTTAAATGAGCGTGAGATGAAATACAGAATGAAGTGTGCCATAGATGCCGGTGTTCCGTTTACAAATTATGGTACTGTAATTGCTCTTACTCAGGGAATACTTTTCAGGTCGTTGGAATTATTTAACGGGAAATATAGTTAAAGCTAAAAATAATTATGAAAAATATAATAAAAGGCAATAAATACAAGTGTTTAAAAGAAAAAATAATCTATATAAATAAAAAAAATGGCTAAAAATAAGAGTTTGCCATACCTAACTTTTGAAATTTTGAAAAAAAGCCTTGATATAAGTAATAAAATAGATTAAAATATGCATAGCAGTTAAAAATATTGAAGCTTACTTTGAAGGAGGTACATATTATGGCATTTGTAATTAACGAAGGATGTATAAGCTGTGGTTCATGCGCAGGTGCTTGCCCTGTTGGCGCTATTAGCGAAGGTGACGGAGCATTTGTAATTGATCCTGATGCATGCATTTCTTGTGGATCATGTGCAGGAACTTGTCCTATGGGAGTTATTTCAGAGGAGTAATTTATAAGCACAATATAATAAGATTAGAAAAGGGAGTTTTTTAGACTCCCTTTTTTCGTGTTTTGTTATGCAATTAATATTTTACTTTTTATATTGACAGCACCTTCTTTTTTTAGTTTTCATATCATATATAGTATACAAATGATTAAAATAAATAATAATGCAGTTATATTTTACAATTATCATCAGGATGGGAAAATGTTAATGTGTAAAAACAAATGAAATTATTATTTAGAAATAATGAATTGACTTTTAAGCATTTGTATGGTAATACTTTACTACAAATATTTTTTTATTGCAACAATTGGTTTAAAAAAGTAAAATTACCATAAAAAAGATTGTGAAAAATATGAGAAAAATCTTTACAGCATAATAATTTGTGATAAACTAATGATAAGAAATGGTGATTGTTAGATTAGTTTGCTTAGTCAATTATGTTAATAATTGAAAAGAGGGGTGACGACCATGAAAATTGAAAGATTAAGTGAAAACCAGATAAGATGTACTCTTTATAAGGCTGATCTTGCAGACAAGGAGATGCTTCTTACAGAACTTGCGTATGGAACTGACAAGGCTAAGGAGCTTTTTAGGGAGATGATGCAGCAGGCATCTAATGAACTTGGATTTGAAGTGGACAATATTCCACTTATGATAGAGGCTATACCTGTTTCGCCGGAGTGTCTTGTGCTTATAGTGACAAAAGTTGAGGATCCTGAAGAATTAGATACAAGATTTTCAAGATTTACAAAACCTGCCGTTGAAGAATATGATGATAGTGAAGACGAAGATGAAGAGACCTTTGAAGAACATAGTCATAGTGGTATGATGCCTGCAACAGATTCATTGCTGGAGGCTCTTGGCAGTCTTGCAGAGAACTTGAATGCTATCAATAGTAACAGAATGTCAAAAAAGACTAAAAATGCAGTTAAAACAGAAAGTAATAGAAATATTTTTAGAATTTATGCATTTAAGTCTTTAGATGAGGTAATAATTTCTGCCAAACTCGTAAAAAACATATATAAAAGTATGAATTCTCTTTATAAAAATCCAAATGACAGCAGATTTTATCTTTATATGACTAAGGATAAGAACACAGATGGAGAGTTTACAAGAACCTGCAATATAATTGGAGAGTATGGTAATAAGATAAAGGCTACCTATGCAACTCCTAATTATATGGATGAACATTTCAAGGTGATTATTGAGAGTGATGCGGTTCAAAAGCTTGCTGAGATATAAATTGAGTTAAGGGGCATGAGCCTTGTCACATCGCATGAGTATATCAGACTGTATGAAAAAATGTGCAAAGCATGGCGTTAAGTAACACGTGCCATGCGTGCACATTTTTTATACGGTCTAAAGTTTACAAAATAGATGTGACAAGGCTTATGCCCGTGACATATCATTTATTTATCTGTTACTTTCTTTACAGCTTCAACTACAGCATCGGTTGTTATTCCGAAGTGTTCGAAAAGCTGACCACCGGGTGCTGATGCACCAAAGGAATGCATTCCGACAAATTCACCGGTTATGCCTATATATTTACCCCATCCAAATTCACCGAGAGCTTCAACACCTACTCTTGAGGTAATATCTTTAGGGAGAACAAGGTTTTTATATTCTTCCGGCTGATCTTCAAATAAATCCATAGATGGCATACTGACAACTCTTACATCTATATCATTTTCAGCAAGTTTTGCTTTAGCTTCTATTGCAAGAGATACCTCTGAACCCGTTGCAATTATTATGGCATCAGGTGTATCCTTATCCGAATCTGAGATTATATAACCACCTTTTAAAGCTTCCTGGCTGCTGCCATCAAGCTGAGGAAGGTTTTGCCTTGACAGAACCAAAGCGGTAGGGGCATCCTTTTTGTTTAAAGCAAAGTACCATGCAGCAGCACATTCTGTTGCGTCTGCAGGACGAAATACGTAAAAGTTTGGCATAGCTCTTAACATGGCAAGCTGTTCGATAGGCTCGTGTGTAGGACCGTCCTCGCCGACACCGATACTGTCATGTGTAAGCACATATGTAAGCGGAAGTCCCATAAGAGAAGATAATCTTGCCATAGGCTTAACGTAATCGCTAAATACAAAGAAAGTTGAGACATACGGCCTTAAACCTCCGTGAAGAGCTATACCGTTTCCGATAGCTGCCATAGCCATTTCTCTTATTCCGAAATGAATATTTTTGCCCAAAGGATTTTCTTTTGAGTAATCACCCATATCATTCATATAAGTTTTGGTGGATGGAGCAAGATCAGCTGCACCACCAAACATATTAGGTAAAACATTTTTAATTATATTTATAATCTTTCCCGAAACATTTCTTGTTGCTTCCGGCTTGTCACAGGTGTTCCAAAAATCATCAAGGTCAAAAAGACACTCGGCACTGTCTTTATCATAATAAGTATCCCAAAGTTTTTTCATATCAGGATATTTTGCACAGTACTCATCAAAGAGCTTGTTCCATTCCTCTTCATATGAGGCATTTGACTTAGCAATTTTATCAAAATTATCATATACATCCTGTGAGATAACAAATGCGCCGTTATCTTCTATGCCAAGATTTTCACGAAGTGCAGCAACATTTTCAACTCCCAGAGGTTCTCCATGTGCTGAAGCCTTTCCTTCCTTTGCAGGACAGCCGGCACCGATTTTGGTTTTGATTTCTATCATGGAAGGTCTGCCTTTTTCAGCCTTTGCAGCCTCTATAGCTTTGCCGATAGCATCAAGGTCATTACCATCTTCCACAAGCTGTGTGTGAAAACCAAAGGATTCAAAACGCTTTCTTACGTCTTCTCTAAATGCGATATTTGTATCACCTTCAATAGATATATTGTTTGAATCATAAAGGACAATAAGCTTTTCAAGTCCGAGGGTACCTGCAAGTGAAAATGCTTCATAGGAGATACCCTCCATCATACAGCCGTCACCACCTAAGACATAAGTATAGTGGTCGACAACCGGATAACCTTCTTTATTAAAGGTTGCAGCAAGATGGTTCTCTGCCATAGCCATACCTACAGCCATAGCCATACCGGCACCGAGAGGACCTGTAGTTGCTTCAACGCCTATAGTGTGTCCGTACTCAGGGTGACCCGGAGTTTTTGAACCAAGCTGTCTGAAATTCTTCATATCATCTATGGTTATGCCATAACCGAAGAAATGAAGAAGTGAGTAAAGCAGTGCAGAACCATGACCACCGGATAAAATAAAACGGTCTCTGTTAACCCAATCAGGGTTTGCAGGATTGTGTTTCATATGCTTAGACCAAAGCTCGTATGCTGCAGGAGCTGCGCCTAAAGGAAGTCCCGGGTGTCCGGAGTTTGCTTTTTGAATTGCATCTGCTGCCAGAACTCTTATGGAGTTTACTGATTTTATGTCAATATTATTCATTATAAAGATTCTCCTTGTATATTTAATTGCTTATTATCTTTATGAAAGCGATTTGCGGGATGGATTGATCCCGCAAAATCGTTTGTCCTATTTTTGTATTGTCAATAATTATCTCTGTGCCCTTGCAAGGATTCTCATAATTCTTAAGAAGAGATTTGCTATATCTACATAAAGCATGGCAGCTGCATCAACAGCCTTGTCTACGGTCTTTTCGCCCATATTAGCCTTAGCCCAGTCATAACCGATATAGCCGCAGAAAATTAAAACTACAATATAATCTATAATTCCAAGACTACCGGTTCCGGTAATCAAAAGAATAAGCTCAATTAGTATTGTTACAAGAAGAGTTACTCCAAGTACTCTGCCCATAGTATTGCTTGCAAAGAAATCCGGGAAAAATGAACTGAGTAACATCATTGCGAGAGTTACAGCAGCAGTAATTCCAAAAGCCATAGGAATAATATTTGCATAGCCTACAGCTACATAAACAGAGAGTGACATTGATATAATCATGCCTATAGGAATAACGATAAGATTATAACCTACAAAGCTTACTGCAGGATTGTCAGATTTGTTTACCATAATACTTCCAATAATTACCAATACAAAATATGAAATCAGGAATAATGCATAATTGTTTAATGCCAACGCCAAAATTGAATCACTAAATACAGTACAAAGAATGCAGTTTACCAAAAAACCCCAGAGTAAGCAGCCGCCGAGAATAAGATTGAATTTCTGGTCAGAAATTCTCTCGGCATTTGAATAGGTACTCTGAACCTGCTGATAGGTACCGTTATTTCCTGCCATGTAAGTATTATTCATACCATTAAACAGATTCTGATTTGCAGCGTAGTTGCTGTTATAATTGTTATAACCACCGTTGTTTTGGGTAAAACCGGTATTTATATTGTTATTTACACTGCTGTAAGTGTTATATCCACCTGTATAATTACTGCCTGCATTATAACCATTGGTGTAGTTACCGTTCAGGTTATAACCATTTTGTTGGTTGTAATTGTTACTATCATCATTTTTTAAATTCATAACAAAACCTCCTCATTATTATATAATTTTTTAAAATTTAAACTACTTCTTTTTTCTTAAGATACTCATTTATGGAATAAATAACGTCATCTACATCCATACCATGAACCATACATGCATCCTCCAGTGATTCCATTGCTGAAGATGGACAGCCTACACAATGCATACCGGATGCCATAAGTATAGCAGCATTGCCCGGATCAATTTCAAGTATTTCGTAGATTAACATGTCTTTAGTTACCTGTTTAGCCATTTTATCTGTACCTCCTTGGATTAGTTTGTTACATTAAATATGTAGTCTTCCAAACATTGTTAAGTATAACACAATATATGCTGAAATGTCTATTAGAATGTTGCCCATAAATAAAGCTAAAAATTCAAAAATTTAGTGTAAAATGTGGTATATAGGTTTTGTAAGGAATAGGATTAGAAGAAATAAGAAGGGTGATAGAAAAAAAGAGTATTGAAAATTGTATACAGTATACAATTAGTGTACTGAAAAAAGTACAAAAAAATGCTTTTATGAAGTTGACGTGTATACAATTTGACCTTATAATATAACCATCTACAGAAGTTATCCTTGTATACAATGTATACAAGACACGATAATTTCGAGTAAGAACGAAAGTAAAATAAAAGGAGGAAAACAAAGAAATGTTGTTAAAAATGGATGCACTTGAGAAAGACAGCAGGGATGGATTTGTAGGCGGAAAGAGGCAGAAAGAGGTTGAGGATAGAGATTTCATTCAGAGAAATTACACTCCATATGAGGGCGATGATTCTTTCTTAGCAGGACCTACACAGAATACTAAAGATTTATGGCAGATGGTTCTTGATCTTTCCAAGAAAGAAAGAGAAGCAGGCGGAGTTTTAGATATGGATACTAAGGTTGTATCTACTCTTACTTCACATCAGGCAGGTTACTTAGATAAGAGTAAGGAGACAATCGTAGGTTTCCAGACAGATGCACCTTTCAAGAGAGGTATGAATGTATACGGCGGTATTCGTATGGCTATGAAGGCATGCGAGGACAATGGATATAAGGTAGATCCTGAGATAGTTGAGTTCTTCACTACTCACAGAAAGACTCACAATGCAGGTGTATTTGATGTATATGATGATGAAATCAGAAGATGTCGTTCAAACCACATCATTACCGGACTTCCTGATGCTTACGGACGTGGACGTATCATCGGTGACTACAGAAGAGTTGCTCTCTACGGTATAGATTTCCTTATTGAAGACAAGAAGATTCAGAAGGAATCATTTGGTACTGTATATACTGATGACGTTATAAGAGGTAAGGAAGAGATCTCAGAGCAGATTCGTGCATTACAGGAGTTAAAGAAGATGGCTTCATTCTATGGCATTGATATTTCAAAGCCTGCTAAGAATGTTCAGGAAGCTATTCAGTTCTTATACTTCGGTTATCTTGGAGCAGTTAAGGAGCAGAACGGTGCAGCAATGTCACTCGGACGTACTTCTACTTTCCTTGATATTTACGCAGAGAGAGACCTTAAGAATGGTACATTTACTGAGGAGCAGATTCAGGAGTTCGTAGATCACTTCATTATGAAGTTAAGATGCGTTAAGTTCGCAAGAACACCTGAGTATAATTCAATCTTTGCCGGTGATCCTGTATGGGTTACTGAGTCACTTGGCGGTATGGGCGTTGACGGACGTACACTTGTTACTAAGATGAGCTTCCGTTATCTTAATACACTTGATAACTTAGGAACTTCACCGGAGCCTAACTTAACAGTTCTCTGGTCAACAAGACTTCCTATTAACTGGAAGCAGTATTGTGCTAAGATGTCTATCAAGTCTTCATCAATTCAGTATGAGAATGATGACTTAATGAGACCTGTTCACGGCGATGATTATGGTATAGCTTGTTGTGTATCTTCAATGAGAATCGGTAAAGATATGCAGTTCTTCGGAGCAAGAGCTAACCTTGCTAAGTGCTTACTCTACGCTATAAACGGTGGTGTGGATGAGTGTACAGGCGTTCAGGTTGGACCTAAGTACAGACCTGTAACTTCAGAATACCTTGATTATGATGAGGTTATGGAGAAGTTTGATGATATGATGGAATGGCTAGCTAAGGTTTATGTAAGTGCACTTAATATCATCCATTACATGCATGATAAGTACGCTTATGAGAGAATCCAGATGGCACTTCATGACAGAGATGTTAAGAGATTCTTCGCAACCGGTCTTGCAGGACTTTCAGTTGTAGCTGACTCACTTTCAGCTATCAAGTATGCTAAGGTTAAGTGTATCAGAAATGAGCAGGGAATTGTAACCAGCTATGAGACAGAGGGTGATTTCCCTAAATACGGTAACAATGATGACAGAGTTGACCAGATTGCTGCAAGCCTTGTTTCAACATTTATGCATAAGTTAAGAAAGCATCATGTATACAGAAACGGCTTCCCAACAATGTCAATCCTTACAATCACTTCAAACGTAACTTACGGTAAGAATACAGGTGATACTCCTTGTGGTAGAAAGCATGGCGAGCCATTTGCTCCTGGTGCTAACCCAATGCACAAGAGAGATACTCACGGTGCAGTAGCATCACTTTCTTCAGTTGCTAAGCTTCCATATATGGATTCACAGGATGGTATCTCAAATACCTTCTCAATCATCCCTGGAGCTCTTGGTAAGGAAGATCAGGTATTCGCCGGTGACCTTGAAGTTGACCTTAGTAAGTAAGATTAACGCTTAAAAGGAATGAGTTTAATGGATAATGGTTTAAATAATGTCGAAGATATCGTTGCAATGCTTGACGGTATGGTTGCTGATGGTCATGGACACATCAATGTGTCCTATGACCCTGAGCAGGAGGGCAAGGAGGTTGAGACACTCGGCTGCATAGATTGTGCAAAGGGCAATCTCGCCTGTAATGTTCCTACATTACACGATGGCATAGACGATGCATTTGAAGACAATAACTAATTATAAAAATATGAATAAGGAGGATATAAAAATGGCAAGTACTCAGCAGATTGATAACTTAGTAAATATGTTAGACGGATATGTAGAAAAAGGTGGATATCACTTAAATGTTAATGTATATAACAGAGACACTTTACTTGATGCTCAGAAGCATCCTGAGAATTATCCACAGCTTACT
>JAFUEG010000225.1 GCA_017464045.1 Lachnospiraceae bacterium | reverse complement strand
ATATATTGCATAATAAGAATGTAAAGAGAAACAGGTTGATTTAATTTTTTTTAAATGAAAAGGAGATAACTATGAAAAACGCAATTAAAAAAGCAATCAACAAAGTAATGAACAAAGTGGATAATATTAAGAACACATTTGAAAAGATAATAGGAAAAGGAGAGATGATTATGAAAGATGCATTTGAAAGAATATTAGGAAAAGTTGTCAGAAAGATTAATGGTGTTGAGCCGCTTGTTTGTAACGATAGGGGTGCGAGTGATCTGGTTACTATTATAGCAATTATTGTGGTTGTACTGGCGGCAGCAATTATATTCAGAGGAGTTTTGAGTAATATCATCAATTCGGTTGGAGCAAAAGTAATCAATTGGATAAATGGTAATTAATCAAAAGTGTAAAATGAAAAGGAGGGATGTTTATGTATTGTAGTGAATGTGGGGCTCTTGCCTTAGCAAATGAAAGAAGATGTCATGTGTGCGGGACGGATTTCATCTATGCAGTAAATATGGATACTCCTCATTTTGAGGCAGAGCCTGCACATTCTGTATCATATTCAAAAATAAATAAAATGGGTTACTATAACTTTATAGTATGGACTCAGCTTCCGTGTACATTGTTGGTTATAATCATGATTGCATTTTCGCTTATAACAGGTATGAGTGTGGGTGGTGTTCAGTTTTCTACAGGCTTAAAAAGCTTTGACTATACATATGCCGCAATTTATATGACAACATATCTTCCGTTTGCAATATATCTGGAATATGGAATGTTAAGCTTTAGAAAGAATCTTGGCGGGGTATTTGCCGCATTTACCGGATTCCAGCTTTTAGTGGAAGGAATAATTCATGCAGCTTTATATTATGCATATGGAATACATCCAAATAGTAAGATATTAATTGTAATGGACGTTTTAAGAGTTGCACTCTGGACAGTACTGGCCGTGTTATATCTGAAATCAAGGAAAGGGGCGTTTAAACAACTCAGAAAAGAAAAAGAGCTCAGGAAAGAAACCGGCAAAAAAAATATGATAATATATAACCTTCTTGCATGGACTGTATATCCGATTTTAATAATAACATCTATAGTTATGCTTGTATCGTATGTTGTATATTATATCAGATATGATGAAAAAAAGATGATAGAAGAGCTTTCAATGAATTATCAATATATTTATATTCAGGCTGGTCTAATCTTTTTCGAGCTGGCAGCACTTATATGGATTTTCATAAAGCTTTTTAATAAAAAAATTAAATATGTAACGATGATAATAGCCAATATTATTTGTGCTGTGGCAGAAGCAGATAAGGTGTTATATGATTTGAAGTTTTATGAAGATTATGCAAAGGATCTGCTCAAAGCAGACAGTATATACATAATCCTTGGATGTGTTTTTCTTATTCTTGCATCATTTGGAAGTGTATATGTGGCAACGAGGAAAAAAGAACTTATAGGAGGAAAGAAGGTGTACCGGCAGGTTTGGTATGCCGGTTAGTATATATTATTCAAAATGATACTTATATTAGCAGAAAAATCCTTCCGTAATTGAAAGAAATAGGACGTTGTGGTATTATAGCGAAGATAGGTTGTTTCTTTTAATATACGGGAGGTTATTATTTTGGCATCACAAGAACAAATTCAATTAAGACTTAAAAAGATGTTGGATTTATTTGATGAAAATCCTGATGGAATAAAGAAGGACGAGCTTTGCTTAAGGCTGGGAGTCAAAATAAGAAATGCCGAAGGGATGAAGAACACTTTATGTCAAAACGGATACAAGATAAAGACGCAAGGCAAGGGCGTTGGAGTTTGGTGGAGAGATAAGTCCGAAGAAGACGATGCCTTAATGACAGAAGAAACTTCAACACATCTTCATGCAGAAGCGGCAATTTATCTTTATCTGATTAAGACATCTCCGGAGTCTTACACAAAAGATGGACTGTTCCAAAAGATGCGCAGTCTTGATATTTCTCTGGAAGAAGAAAAGAAAAAATTATATTCGTCACAGTCAGATAAATATAATAAAATTATCAAAATACTTCAGGAAGAAGGATTAATTAATCTTGTAAAACATAAAGATGGAAAAGAATATGTTGAGCTTAGCAAGGATGCATCGGTATGTATTCCGGTTTTTAGCTCGTTATTTGATGAAGATTTTCAGAAGGATGCATATGAGCTTTTGGATTATCTTCAGTATTATAGTGGTGGAATTGATAATAATCTTATTTCAGTTAAATCAAAGCTTGAGCTTTTGCTTGATGGAGAGATAAGAGAACATATATGTGGATATGAAGTGCGGGGAAGACACAGCGATACATCTACAATAGCTGACGATATTAGTTCATGTTTGGCAAAAAGCAGTTATCGTCATAATGCAGTACATATAAGATATCGCGATAGAAAAAACATGGTTTATAACTATAACTTTAAAGTCGGATTGATTTACTATTCTAAGGTTCAAAACAATATCTATATGCTGGGAGAGGAATTGGATACCGGAGATATTTTTAATTTGAGATTATCAGGTGTTGAGTCAGTAAAAAAAATATCGGTTTCAAATGATATTTATTTATCATCAAAGTATCTGGATATTTTTGATAAAATGTTTGGAGCATCATATGAACGTGAGGAATATGATGTTGAGGTTTTATTTGATATGTTTGGCTCGGTGCCCGAAAAAATAAGACAGCTTCATAGCTCAAGATTACATTATTCCATGTTAGAGGAAGACAATGGCAAATTAGTTTATACCGATAAGATAATCGGTTTGAGTGAGTTTGCCGCTTTTTTGCGTCAGTTTGGCAAATCCTGCGAGGTAAAAAAACCTCAGGCTCTGCGAGATGAAATGGCAAAATCACCTGAGAGAGTGTTGAAAAGATATAAAGATGAGGGGATAATATAGCATATGAAACAGAGTATAGTTGAGCGAATAAATAATATAATAATTACCCTTCAGGCAGCAGAGGTGTTTGGTGACAGCCTGACCATAGAGGAAATAGCAAAGCGTTTTTCTCTGTCACTTCCATGTGTTCGGAATGATATTGCAGAGCTTATGAATGTAAGCAATAAGGTGGATTGCGGTTTTGGTGTTATGTTTGAAGATGACAGTTTGAATTATGATATTCATGAATTAAAAAGCGATATAAAAAAGGGTATGTATGATGATAAAGAACTTTATATTTACTTTAATGCAGTTAATGAAATAGCATATATTAATCTTGATTACAAGGAGTATGATGCACTTTTAAAAATCAGCGACCGGTTTAAAGGAAAATTTTTATCAAATAAGTATTTTGATAAAGAAGTGTTTAAGGTTTGTCAGGATTATAATACATATTCAAATATTAACAGAATTGTTCATGCTAAGATTGTAAGTGCAATTGAAAATGGGGAGTTTATAAAGATTTCCTACAAACGTAAAGAGGGAGTTGAAAATATAGTTATTAAACCTCTCAGAATCATAGAGTACGAGTCGTTCGGAAAGTCATACGTGATAACTGAACATGAAGACAGTATCGCAGCATTTCGACTTGACAGGATTAAAGGCGTTAAACTTGAAAAAAATATAAAACTCCCAAAAACGAAAACAAACAATTCATTATTTGAAAAAATTGAGTATGTGTGGGATATGGATTTTGGCGGAGAATTTGATGTCAGATTCAAAGTTTATAACGATAATGCAGGAAGAGTTATAGAAAAGGTAAAACGTGATTTAAAACAATATGTTGAACGTGCCGGTTATAAAATAACTGAGCTTGAAGGCGGCCATATTATGGTGGAAGGACATGTAATAGGAAAGTCAGCTTTTGAGAGATATGTCAGATCTTACGGAGCTTCAATTGTAGTTTTTGAGCCGAAGGAAGTTGTGGATGATATAGTCAGATCCAATAAAGATAAGCTTGTGATGTATAATAACATTTGATTATATATGGCTTGACAATTTTGCAGTGGATGTGGCCGAGGCGAAAGGATTAAGAGGTGATAACTATGTTTTGTCCAAATTGTGCATACGAAATTGATAATGATTATGAGTTGATAATAAACATATTATAATAAAGAAAAAAGGAGATAATGATGAATGTATTAATAGTATTGGTTGTTGCCTCTGTTTTTATAGTTTTTGTTGGTGCTAGAATCATATCAGGCATTAACTCTAAAAAAGCTATAGATCTTATGAAACAAAATACCGAAAAAATGATTAATATGACAAATAGAGTTGATTTTCTTAACAAGAATATGATAAATTTGATGAGGTTTAATCAAGATTATGAAAAAGTTCAATTAATGGATGGATATATTAAAGAGTATTATAAGTATATTAATGCGTTCCAAATCGAATATAAAAACTGGAGGGATTCCATAGAGGAGGCAAGATATAATCTGTCAGGACTCGCTACATCACAGAATTTAGTCGGTGGAGCAAATGATTTATTTGCTATTTTTTACTATGCCCGAAAAAAGAAATATGATGATGTATTAAATGCGTATCATTATTATAAAAAACCGGAGTTTAATTTGAATGTTTTAGCAAATTCTGAGATATATGCATACGGAAGAACAAATATTAAATTACAATGATATTGTATTTTATAAAATACAATTTGTTCTTATAAAAATATTTACAAAAATCCCCATAGATGATATATTGCACGTGGATGGTATTCGAATATGCAGTATATAAAACTGTATGAGAAACTGTACCGGAAATTTAATATCAGTTCATGAAGGAGAAATGCTATGAAGGTTGGATTTATCGGTGCCGGCAAGATGGGATTTACTCTGGGAAAGCATATGACCGACCACGGTATTACGGTTGGTGGTTATTATAGCAAAACCCTAAAGAGTGCTATGGAGGCGGCCGAGTTCACGAATTCTCATTGCTATCAGTCCTTAACTGAACTTGTAAATGGTAATGATATCATATTTATCACTGTTCCTGATGGGCAGATTGCTGTTATGGCGGATACGCTGGACAGACTTGATGCAAATCTTTCAGGCAAGATAATATGTCATACCAGTGGGGCTCTTTCCTCACAGGTTTTTTCTGGTATGGATAGCCAGGTGTATGGTTATTCGATACATCCTATATATGCAGTCAATTCAAAGACTGAGTCATATATAAATTTCAATCAGGCTTATATAACAATTGAAGGAAATGATGCACGGATTGATGTGATGACGGATATGTTTAAGGGTATGGGTCATCAGGTTAAAATAATAAGTGCAAAGGATAAGGTTAAATATCATGGAGCGGCTGTTTTTGCAAGCAATCTTGTAATCGGACTTTATCATAAGAGTATGAAGCTTATGATGGATTGCGGATTCTCCGAAGCAGAAGCGGAAGATGCCCTAAAGCCGTTATTTGAAAATAACGCATACAATCTTATCAAAAAAGGCTGTGCGGATGCATTGACCGGACCGGTTGAGCGATGTGACACCGAGACGGTAAGAAAGCATCTTGAAGCCCTTTCCGAAAATCCTGACGAGCTTGACATTTACAGGCTTTTATCAAGGGAGCTGGTTGAGATAGCAGATATGAAGCATAAGGCTTCACCTGACTATGATTATGACACGATGAAAGGACTGCTAGAGCCGTAGTAAGGAGCAAATGCTCCGACCGCACCGCATCTTTGATGTAAGATGCAGGGATATATAGGAGGTAAATATTATGAAAAAAACAGTTTTAACATTTGCAAAGGCTAAGGAAAACGGTGAGAAGCTTACAATGCTTACAGCCTATGATTATTCAACGGCTAAGCTTATCGACCAGGCAGGTATTGATGCTATTTTGGTCGGCGATTCACTGGGAAATGTAATGCTCGGTTACGAGGATACATTATCCGTTACGGTTGATGACATGATTCATCATGGTGCTGCTGTTGCCAGAGGAGCAAAGGAAGCACTTGTAGTTATAGATATGCCTTTTATGTCATATCAGACATCGGTTTATGATGCTGTTGTGAATGCAGGAAGGCTTATGAAGGAAGGACGTGCGCAGGCTGTCAAGCTTGAGGGTGGTGTGGAGGTTGCACCACAGATTAAGGCTATAGTCGACGCAGGAATTCCGGTTATGGCACATATTGGACTTACACCACAGAGTATAAATGCATTTGGCGGCTTTAAGGTTCAGGGAAAGAGCGAGGCTCAGGCTAAAAAGCTTATCGAGGATGCTCTTGCAGTTCAGGAAGCGGGTGCATTTGCAGTAACTTTGGAATGCGTACCAGAGAAGCTTGCAACTCTTGTTACCAAGAAGCTTTATATCCCGACCATCGGAATAGGAGCAGGAGCAGGCTGCGACGGACAGGTGCTTGTATATGCAGATATGCTTGGTATGTTCTCAGACTTCACACCGAAGTTTGTTAAGAGATTTGCCGAGACGGGACAGCTTATGACAGATGCCTTCAAGGCTTATATCGAAGAGGTTAAGGCAGGCACTTATCCTGAAGCAAAGCATACCTATGCAATCGATGACGATGTAATTGAAAAGTTATATTAGAATATATTTCTGAGATTGCTCGCTTTGACTAATCCCAACGCAGACACGTTCTCACTCGGTTTTTAACGTAGCGGTACTAAGCTCGGGTATCCTCGCTAAGTACCGACGTTAAAAAACGGTCTGCTTATGGGATTGTCAAAACTCGCAATCACATAACTTTATTGAAGAATTTCACAATCATATATTATTAAAAAGGAGACAGAAATATGGAAATCGTATCAACTATAAAGGAAGTAAGAGAAAGAGTTAAGGCGTGGAGAAAGGAAGGACTTACGGTCGGTCTT
>JAFUEG010000224.1 GCA_017464045.1 Lachnospiraceae bacterium | reverse complement strand
TTATTATAGTATATTTGATGTAAAAATTACAGATGACAGAATATATATAACAGGACATGGAGCTGTAAACGGAGAGGATGTTGGTTATGCTGTGATTTGTGATCATTCGGGAAATATAATTAAATTTATAGGCGGCACATCTGACGAGGAAGCAGCAGATTATATAAACAGAGGTAATGGAAGAGTTGGTGTATTTCCAAATGGATATTTTATCATTACAAATGCTCCAAAGGATATTGTGACACTCTTTGATCCGGATGGAAATGCTCTTGGAAAGGTTACTCTCAGTACAGATTATCTACACGCTCGTGAGTCTGTATATCTTGATGATGTAGTTGAGCTTGATGACGGAACGCTGGCGATACTGTTTAATGTAACAAGAAGAGACTCATCAGCAATAGAAACACTTATTACTAAAGTAAGTCTTGTTGAGTAGTGATAAATATGACAAGGCTCACGCAACTGTCACAATTGTGACACGAGGAGCGAGCCTTGTCACAATCATATATTGACAAAAAGAAGGATTTGCGAAATAATTTAAGAAGTTGCTAAACTTTAACACTAATCTAAAGAAAGAGGGGTAGTAAAAGCATGGGTCTTTTTGACAACATTTTAAAGAAAGCAGGTGCTGCGGTTGACAGCAAGATAGGCGGTTCACAGTTTACGGATGCGATTAACACCGCACTTGGTAAGAAGAACGAGGCAATTTACGGAACATCTGAAGGTACGACCGATAGTTCGGGAAATGCTCCGATAAATAATCCAAATCAGGCACCGGCACAGACACAGGCTGCGCCTGCACGCTCAAACACACCTGAAAAGGGCATAGTATTTGATTTTAACAAGGCATATACAGCTGCTTATCAGGGTGGTGAAACACACGCAGACATAAAGGCTGATGATAGTACACCTATTATGTCTTATAAGAATTATAAGGGACAGGATTTAAGCTTTGATGTTCCGGTTAATTTCCTTGATTTTGACAGCGGAGCACTCGAGATAAGTGATTGCTTTATGTATACTCCGCAGGAAGTAAATGATGATAATTATGATGAATTATACGAAAAGTATTTTGGCAAGGGTGCAACCCTTCAGGTGGTAAGAATGTCAAATACCGTAGAACATGCAGTGGAAAGCTATCTTAATTCCGGTGCAGTTGCAAATCGTGACGGAAGTAAGGAATATATCTCTGTTTGGGAGGATGTAAACGGCAGCTGCGGTAAGATGTTATTTAAGGCAAAGGTAGAAAATTATTACAACAAGGTATTTTACTTCTATGGCTTTAAGCCGGCAGGAGGAAGCACCGGTGCAGGCTTCGCAATAGAATATAATAAGGATATCGTTGGTACGCCGCTTGAATTAAAGCTTCACAGGATTTTTGAGGCAGTGGCTAAGACGGTGAATTTTTAAAAAAAGTTTGTAATAATTATGATATTATATGAATAGAATAAGGTTGTTGGTCTGGGTGAAAACTCTTTGGACCACCGTAGGCGGGAAGAATTTCCCGCCATTTCTATATATTGGGGGATTTTTATGAATAAATTGAGTATTGAGAAAAGTAGAATAGGGATATTTAGTATTGGTTAAACTTCTAATTCTTTCTCCAAATCGTCTGCATCGACCCATCCTTCAGTGTTAGCACGCTCCTCTGCCTGTTTTAAATCGTTAATAAGTATAGCAAGAGATTGTTCCTTAAGTGTAGTTGTGACATTTAAATTATCATCCATAGAATATACCTCCTTTTGAACTTATAATAACATAGATATAATGGCATGTCGATATAACACAACTATATGATAATTGATTAAATTTATAGTATATAAATGCAATTATTGACAATTTAAAGAATTCAATTATAATGTTAGTAAAAACTAACCATATGATACAAGATAAGGTAATTAATTATAGGTTTGGATTTATTGCCTTATAAAAATTGAAAGGACATACTATGAACATTATTTATTTACTTGCTGCACTGGGACATATTTTTTGCGGAATAACAGATTGCCTTTTTGCATATACACCTAACGGAAGATTTGATATGAGGGATGCCAAGGACAGTAAGAAAATGTCAGCGGTATTTGATGGAATGCCG
This sequence comes from Lachnospiraceae bacterium, assembly GCA_017464045.1. The sequence continues at coordinate 506 of JAFUEG010000224.1, read as the reverse complement.
TTGGAAAGACTGGAGATAGCGAGCACCTTTGGGGTGTTGGCACTTACCGTATCTTTATTTGGATTCCTTGAGCTCAGTAAATGGATGAATGATTTTTCACATACGGCTTCTGTGATAATGTACATTTCCGGAATAGCATTTATCGTTCCTATCGTTGCGCACCATATCTGCTGTGGCGTGGTCGAATGGTTCTATGTTAAGCTCGGAAGAACCGAAGAGGCTCTTTCACAGGTGCTTGATTTCTTTAAGAAAACCATAATTACCGCATATGTAGGCTATCTGGCGCTTGCAGTATTTTCTATCACGCTTGCGGTGGTTATACTCACAGGCAATACAGATCTTCCAAGGTGGGCAGCTGTTTTTACAACATTTCCTTTGTATCTGATGATCTCACCTACCAAGCTTCCGGCTAAAGGAAATATTGCAAATGCAGCGATGTTTATCTTTTTTTACTTTATATAATCAAGAAATAATTTCAAAAATACCGACACTGCTTTTTTCTCTGC
>JAFUEG010000223.1 GCA_017464045.1 Lachnospiraceae bacterium | reverse complement strand
TCATCTTTTTTTTCTTCAAGTTCTTCAATCAGATCATCTATCTCTTTTTTCAGCTTTTCAGCTTCTTTACTATGTCCTGTACCTTCATCATTTGCACAATCATCAGGTAAGAGTACCTCTCTGGCCTCCCTCAGAGTTGCCAAAGTGGAATCAATATTATCCGGCGAATCATATTCAGATGGTATCTTTCCTATAATTGAAAGTGCAAGATTTATCCTTACTGAGCACTCTTTTTTTTCCGGTATGTGGCAATCTAAAGCTTTATTATATTCCTTTATTGCTTCATCATAATTTTTCTGATTATAAAAAATGTTTCCACGATTATAATGTGCTATATAGGATTGATACACATTTGCAAAAGTAAGCGCATTTGCATTTCCACTATACGCTGATTCATTCACTTTTTTTATTAAATTCTCGTTATATACATAGGTAAAAATGAGCTTTCCCGCTATAACAAGAACAAATAAATATGCAATTAGTATTATTTTATTTTTTACACTCATTTGACCTATCTTGACCTTTCTTTAATCTATTATACATCATATACTATAACGCAGGTAAAATACGGATTTCACTTTTAATTAAACTTTCTTCTATAATAAATAAAATCAAATATTAATAAAACACATAGCGGTATCACAAAGAAATAATATATATCCCTATAACCTTTTTTCCCTGTTTTTCCATACTCTAAATCTTCTACATTTTTTTTAATCTCATCAAGCTTATTATCTATATCAGACTGCTTAGTCATATGAACATATCCTACGCCCATATCAGTCGCTATTTTGTTTAAGTTAACTTCATCAATCTTTGATATAGCCTGTATTCTATTATAATGTTTATCATAATAATATAAATATTCCGGCTCGCTGTCATCTCCTGCATATGATACGGTCTTCATCGGACCTCCGGAAGCAGTTCCATATCCAAGTACAGCGCCGTCATCTATATAATCCTTTAAATCGGAATAGCTTTTTAATTTTTCATCGCTAGTGATTTCTCCATCACTTATAAAAAAAACTATTTGATAATTATCCCTATCATTATCAAGATCTTTTTTCATAACCTCTATAGCTTCGTTAAATGATGTTCCATTTGCGTAAATTCTTGTCTGACCGCTAAGAGAGTCAATAACCTGATAAAAAAGATTAATATCACTTGTATATGGAATAACCTTATCCGTATAATTACCTATGCTGATAACGGAGAAATTAGCTGTGGGAATATTTTCAGCTATATATCTACAATCTTCCTTAACTGCATCTATCCTTCTTCCATTACCATTATAATCTTCTGCAAGCATACTAATTGTATCATCAACAACAAAAAGCACATCAACATTTTGATTCACAGTCGGAACATTGTCATCTTCAAGCATAGGCCGCAAATTAATCACAAACAAAAGTAATATGACAATAATCTGTCTTATGTAATTAAATTTACCCTTTTTTCCGAGAAACAGAAAAACTATACAGATGAGTAACATTATCCATATAGGTATAATTGGATTTATCTTCATAATCTAACCTTCCTGCCGGTTATAAAATATATTCCGACACACACAATCAGTATATAAAATAAAATAATTGGCTTATCAGTAATAAGCGTTTGAAATTCTTGTGTATCAGTTGCGTCTGTTACACTGATTGCATCTATAACATCCTGAACAGCGGACTTACTTTTTATCCTGTAATATTCTCCACCTGTTTTTTCTATATCCTTTTTGTATTGTTCTTCATCAACCACATAATCCGGCCCCAGTGCAAATATTTTAACACCATACTTCGCACATAAATCTGTTGCTTCCGTTACGGTCACAATTTGATCTCCAAAGACCTCATTATCTGTCGATAAAATCATTATTCTAGCCCTATCAGGATTATCCCTAAGATCCGGAAATGCAAATAAACAACCGGCTATTCCATCTCCTATAAGAGAGCTTCCATAATCACTTAGAGTTCCTGCATATTTGTATTCATAAGCCTCATAATCAAAATCCGAGTACCAATCCCAGTATGAGGTACTCTGTTCGAACGACTTCTGTAGTTTATCTATCTCAGCAAGTACATAGTCATAGTCTGTTGTGAGCGGAACCAGTACTACTGTCTTTCCACAAAAAATAGTTATACCAAACCGCTCGCCATCAAGTCCATTAACTAAATCTTTTAAGTCATCACATATATATTGGTTTAATTCATCCATCGAGTCCGATATATCAAGACATAAAAAAATATCTCTATTTCTCAAAGTTTTGGAAATTGTTTTAACCTCTACCGGTCTTGAAATCATTACAAAACTCACCGCTATGGCAACCCATAAACTCATTAGTGCAATCACACTTAAAATTTTATATATAATTAATTTCTTCTTAAACCTTAGGTCTTCATTTACAAGTGATACATTTGCTGCCTTTATACTATTTTTAAAGTTATTTTTTCGTTTTATAACTATAAACGGCAATATAATGACAATCGGTACCGCTATGTATAAGACCCATCTGTACATCACTTCCAGCCTGATATTACCTGCCTTGCCTTTTCACATGATTCTATAATATTACCGTTGCTTTGTTTAGAAAACTCCGGTTCATAGCACTCATCTATAAGATAATATAACATGGGAATATTAACCTGTTTTATCTCACTCAGTGTGTAATTTTGAACCCTAATGCCTGTTACGTCGTAAACAAAATGCCTGATAACCTTACTAAGCTGCTGATATGCATGTCTGTCAGAAAGCTTTTCCGATTTATATTTATTGATAATCTCAGAAATCATATCAGTATATTTTCGTTTTATCTCTTCAAGATTTATACTCTTAACAGGTTCAAAATCAGAAACAATTTTATTGTCTTTTCGCTTGTTTTTTAAAAAAAATATCAGCCATATAACCGGTATAATAAGCAAAACCACAACTAAGAGAATTATAAACCATGATGAATAAGAATACATATCCTGTATCTCAACTGTAAATTTGTCACCGATTCTACCTGATACATTTTTAAAGCTAACGTCTGGTATTTGCATATTTATGCCTCTCTAATAGTTCAACGATTTTTTCCGTTACATCTTCTTTTTTATCTATCTCAGTAAACACAATTCCATGTCTTAAAAGCTTCTTTTCATTTTCATCATATATCTCTTTTTTTATCTTAAGCTCGAGCTCATTAAACTTTTTATTGCCCGCAAAATAATCCGGCATATGCTCCGATTTATCAAAATCATATGAAGCGCCTGCGGTAAAATCTGCATCACTTATATTTATAAATAATACATCATGCATAACTCTAAGTTTCTTAAGTGTGTTATCGCTCACACTCCTTATGCCCGCCGCATCCGTAACCACAAATATTATCATCTTACGTTTGATATTTTTAATAATAAAACTAAGTGACTTGTTTAAATCACCGCTTTCCTCATTAAAAACAGCCCTGTCGTATAAGGTAATAAGTCGTTCCAGATTAACAAGTCCGGTTCTTAGCTGACCGTATTCTATCATACCGTTCTTATTAAAAACCGAGCCCACATAATCTCCGTTTTTGCATGCGATATATCCTGCAGTTCCTCCGGCTATAAGTCCAACCTCTTTTTTGGTTTCAAGCCCTCTTGTATCTGCCAGCATCTTTTTACCTGTATCAAAAACAAGCATTATATTATGTTTTTTCTCAGCAATATATCTTTTAACAAGAAGCATTCTGCTTCGAGAGGAAGCCTTCCAGTCGATATCTCTTATATTGTCACCGATAACATACTCTCTCAAATCCTCAAAATTAAGACTGTTACCTTTATAAACAGACTTATAAGAGCCGTCGAAAACATTGTCAGTCTTCTTGGTAGAATATATGCTTACATTTGATTTAATTCTTGTAATATAATCCATCATGGTGTTTGAATTGCTCCTATGATTTCATTTATAATTCTTTCTTCAGTTATATTGTCAGCAACTGCTGCAAAATTAAGTGTAATTCTATGTCTCAAAACACTATAGATAAGTACCTTTACATCATCCGGTGTAACATAATTTCTTCCGTTCATAAGGGCAACCGCCTTGGCAACCTCCATAAGAGCGATACCGCCTCTGGTACTTGCGCCGAGAGTGATATACTGCGCAAGCTCCTTACTTATAAACTTGTCCGGATGTCTGGTAGCATCAATTATCGCTATAATATATCTTTTAATCGCAGGATCAACATATACCCTCTCTACGAGCTGCTGCAGATACTTTACATCCTCAAGCGAAACCACAGGATGTGACTCGGCGAAGACATTATTTTCAATTCTGTTAAGTATCTCAAGTTCTTCATCCTGATTTGGATACTCTATCTTTTCCTTTATGATAAATCTATCAAGCTGTGCCTCGGATAAAAGATAAGTACCCTCCTGCTCTATAGGATTTTGAGTAGCGATAACCGTAAATATCTCCGGCATCTTAAATACCTCGCCGCCGATAGTGGTCTGATGCTCCTGCATAACCTCAAGCATCGCACTCTGCGTCTTGGCACTGGAACGGTTAATCTCATCAAGGAGTACAAAGTTGGCATATACCGGTCCCAATTTAGTCTCAAAATTGTTGGTCTGATAATTAAAAATCTGAGTACCGATTATATCACTCGGAAGTAAATCCGGTGTACACTGGATTCTGGAAAATGTACCGTTCATAGATTCGGTAAGCGTCTTTGCCGCAGTAGTTTTGGCAAGTCCGGGTACTGACTCAAGTAAGATATGACCATTACACATAATTGCTATTAAGAGCGATGTACCAAGTCTGTACTGACCTACCATCTTACTGTAATAATACTGATTAATCTTATGTATTATCCCCTTGCTTTTTTCAATTTCTTCCTGACTTATCATATTTTTGTTATCCATTGTTTACCTCTCCTACATTACATTATTATATACTCTTATATACTTTCAAAATGCTTATATACTTCTATATACTCTTATATACTCTTATATACTTCTATATACTTTATGTCAATCAATTATATAAATTAATTTTATGTTAAAAATAATTTTTGAATTTATTTTTTCATAAAGATATTCTTCAAGCTGTCAAGCTCAAATCTGTTATCCCTTGAACTCATACCCGGGTTACGTCTCATCGCATACATAACACGCTTGTTAGCTTTTTCCTTATTATCATAATATTTATTTCTAAACTCTTCAAGCTTAGCCTTAAGTTTGTTTTTCTCTTCTTCATGATCCTT
>JAFUEG010000222.1 GCA_017464045.1 Lachnospiraceae bacterium | reverse complement strand
GTTCTTTTTTTATTTAGCTTTAAATCCTTTATTGTCAGCTTTTTCAGTACATTCATAATTTATACCTCGCTTAACCTTCCATCTTCTATCTTGATAATCCTGTCTGCCATCTTGGCAATCTCCATGTTATGCGTAATCATTACAATGGTTTGTGCTCTCTCCTTATTGGACTTCTTAAGTAGTGCAACTATCTCATCACTTGACTTAGAATCAAGATTTCCTGTCGGCTCATCCGCAAGGATAATCGACGGATTGGTTATAAGCGCACGTCCTATCGAAGTCCTCTGCTGCTGTCCTCCCGAAAGCTCATGAGGCAGATGCTTTCTTCTATCCAAAAGTCCCAAAAGCTTAAGCAGCTCATCAAGATTCTTCTTATCTACATCCTTATTATCAAGTGAAAGAGGAAGAGTTATATTTTCCTCCACATTAAGTATAGGTATAAGATTATAAAACTGATATATAAGTCCTAACTGTCTTCTCCTGAATATAGCAAGCTTGTCATCATCAAGCTCGGACAAATCCTTACCGTCAATGAATACCTTGCCCGAGGTTGCTCTGTCTACACCACCAATCAGATGCAGCAACGTGGACTTACCGCTTCCCGAGGCACCGACTATGGCTACAAACTCGCCCTTTTCTACCGAGAATGATGCGTGGTCAAGTGCAACTACCTTCGCTTCATCCTTTCCGTATATCTTTGTTAAATCCTCTACTCTCAAAATTTCCATACTGAAACTCCCTTCTTAAATCCAGTGACAAAAAGCGCAATCCCTGCCACATCCTCATATGACATGGGCGTAATCCTTGTCACACTTTTATTAACTTGTTGCCATTATAACTCACCCAAAGTTACAACAAAGTTACTAAAAAAAATATTTGTATTTTTTTATTATACGAGCGCGAGACGTTGCTGCTTGCCGGTGTCGATGCGTGCCAGTGGCACGCGTTTAGCGAGGACCGAGTCGGCAGACGAGAAGATCGAACCTTCGAGACCCCGGCGGGGCTCGTATTATGCAAAAAAGAAGGATATCCCTGAAAGGGAATATCCTTCTTTTTGCATAATAAAAGCGCGAGACGGGGATCGAACCCGCGACCCCCTCCTTGGCAAGGAGGTGCTCCACCGCTGAGCCACTCGCGCATTTGCTTGCCGTTTCATAACGACAAGACATATATTAACATAATGTTCTGCCTGTGTCAACCATTTTTTTTACTATAAAAACCAAACATAATAATCCCCAAATGTAACCTATAGTCAAATATTCAAATCAATATATGTTGTTATAAGCTCATGTATCTTATCATTATCACCCTCTTTTATACTTTCATTAAGAACCATGATAAAATCACCTGCTTCACCAATATATTTTTTACTATTAATTACATCAATAATATTTTTGACCTCAGCATCATCTCCATTATTTATATGTACATCTAACTCTTTAAGTAATTTTATATCGATGCCTGCACTTTCTGAATCAATATCTGAATTTGCATTTATATTCATATCAGAGCTGTCACTTGTATCTTTATTCTGATTATCTATACTTTCATTTAAAGTATCTATACTCTCTGACTTTGATGCATCAACACTATCAACAAAATCAAAATAATCTCCAATATTTTTCATAAGCTCTTCAAGGTGAACCAGAAGTTTTTCATAATTATTATTTAAATATGTTCTATTGTCAACATTTATTGCTGCTTCTATCCGTGCTGCTTCCTGCGAAAATCCATAAGCACCTACATTGTAACTTGATGCCTTAAGAGTATGAATTCTTTGTTTAAACCACCTTGTATCTGAAACACCATGTGATTCAATAATATCCTTAAGATTGATATTCTTTTTATAGAAAGAACGAAGTATCTTGTTAAATACATCTATGCTTCCGCCTATTTTTTCAATAGCTTTCTTAATATTAATATCAGCCTCAAGTTTATTTAAACCTTCCGAATATTTTGAAATCCTAATATTTTCCATAACATTACTGGATTTTTCTTTAATCTTATCTTCCGGTAAACAATCCATCAATATGGCTGCAACTCTTCTTATATCCATAGGTTTAAGGAGAATTCCGGTAAAACCATTTTCAAGAAGAATATCACTGTTATCCGAAACAGTATCATAATCAAGAGAAATAATCGGAAGCAGCAAATACTTATCTCCATCCAGATTTCTGATTTCCTTCATAGTATCTGTTCCATTCATAACAGGCATAGCAAGATCCATAAATACAACATCATAATCATTATTCATAACCATATCTATAGCGGCTATACCCGAGTCAGCTATATCAATACTCATTTCAAAAGTTTCAAGTGTTTTAACTGAAACTTCACGGCTTACCGCTTCATCATCAACAACAAGTGCTTTAACCTCCGGTAGCCACATCTTATCTGCAATTTCCTGTGATACTATATCATCTATTCTTTCTCTTTCATTTTCTATTAATTCTTCATCTGCTATTTTCTGATTAAGTGAAAGAGTAAAATTAGAGCCTCCTCCATATACGCTTTCAACTGATATGTCTCCGTTTAAAAGCTTTGAATAACCACTTGCAATAGCAAGACCTATTCCTCTACCCTTACTTAAATTACTCTTTTTATTATCCGTTATACTATAAACTTCAAATATATCTGAAAGTCTTTCTTCCTGAATTCCGATTCCTGTATCAGAAATTGTATAACTCATGCTTACTTCCTTGTCATTAAATTCATAAGCATCCACTGAAATTGTTATAGACCCCTCTTTAGTATACTGAATTGCATTGTCGATAAAAATCTTTAAAATACTTTCTAAAATATTTCCATCACCTATAAGGTTATCAGATATATTTTCCCCAATCTCCACAAAAAGTTTTATATTTTCCGAATCAAGATTTTCTTTTGCATATTCAGAGAGATTATATACTATCGAAGAAACTGAATATGGTTCATCTACTCTTTCAATCCTTCCCGCTTCAATTTTTGCAAGAAGAATCATATCATCAACTTTATCTAAAATTCCATTGCCAATATCGTATATATCCTGAACATTTTCTCTGTAAGTGTCATCCTTATCCATCAGTTTAATAAGTTCATCAGCTTTAGAAATCATTGCATTTACAGGTATTTTTATCTCATTGCTCATATTAGCCAGATAATCATTTTTTGCTGTACTGGTTTTTATTACCTCCTCATGCTCTTTTGATAGTTTTTCCAATGCCTTATTCTTATTCTTAATGCTTTTTCGCATTATCAAAATTCCTATTATCATTAAAAGCACAACAACCAAAGTTATGCCAACTATTAAAATCCTTGAAATAGGATTTTCAGTAAAACTGTTTTCTTTTTCAATAGTAAAAGAAATTTCATTTTCACAAGGGGTACCATCTCCATTATATGCATTTATATGAAATGTATATATACCTCCATCCAGATTTGTATATACTGCCTGCATGGTATCCTTACCGGATATAAAAACAGACTCCTCATCAAAACCTTCCAACTTATACTCAACCTTAATATCTGCCCTGTTTCTGTAGCTGAAAACAGCAAAATCAATCGTAATCTTAGAGGCATCACTTCCAACCTTTAACCCATTGGATAAATCATCAAATTCATATCTTTGTCCATCGACATCTACTGCCGTCACTCTTATTTTAGGCGCTACCTGATTATAAGAAATGTTATTTGTATCTAATGAACACATACCGGTATTACAACATATATATAAAATATTATCTTTATCAATATATGAATTACTATATGCATTTATTGTTTTATTAAGTCCGTCATCTACATCAAGATATCTTCCGGATATACCATTTGAACCAAGTAATTCATCTTCTGTTGTTCTTAACACTCCCATTGAACTTATTATCCATACGAAGTCATCATTTATAATGATATCATAGATATTATTTGAATATTCTATATTAGAAACCGACCTATAAGTGTCATTATAAAAACCAACTCCATTATCCGTGCCAATCCATAAACCCTTTTCACCTTCTTCAATCGAAGTAATCATACCTGCACTCAGACCATTATCAGCATTAAAGCAGTCTACAATCTCACTTATATTTCTTTTGAAAACATATAATTCTCCGCCATCTGTACCTGCATAAATCAGTCCCTCACTGTCCTGATATATACAAAGTACATTATTCCGGGCCATTCCGCTATTCTTATCGAAAGTATAAAGAACATCGCCAAATTTATTTACAACAGCTATTCCTTCACTTGTCGCCACAGCTATATTTCCATTGTCCAATTCAATACCGGCATTAATTGAATTACTTGGAAGCCCATTTGCCCTTGTAATACTGGTAAATGACTCTTCAAAACTTTCTTTACCAAAAGAGTATTTTATTAATCCATATTTTCTATATGTACTAATCCAAAGATTCCCATTTGAATCAAGCATAATATTTCTAACACTTACACCTTCAAGCGCATCTGTTAGTTCATTAAAAATTTTTTCACCCGTATTACTATATATTACAAGACCATCATCTGTACAAATGTATTTACAATCGTCATACACAAGCATTGAATTAACCATTGATTCCTGCATACCACTATACATATTAAAATCTATAAACTTACTTTTAGTAAGAAGTAATACACCCATTCTAGATGACGCAATCCAGTAATTTCCCTCGTAATCCTCAATAATATCAGAAAGATAACTATCAATTTCACATTCTGTAAGCTTTGAAAAGGTACTTCCTCCATCAAAAAAGCCAATACCATTATCAGAGCAAATCCACACATACCCGTTACTATCTGACATGATCTTATTAATTCCGTATACATCTGTTTCAAGAATATCAAAGTTATCCTTATTTCTGAATACGATAACATTTCTTCCTGATGTTCCTATATAAAGCCGCTTATTTATAACAGCGACACATTTCAGATCATCTCCACCCATTATTTCCTGTGTATTAATTACATCATATTTTTCTGTATCATAAAAAACGTATACATCACTATTATCAACTAATGCATACACGGTATTTTCCGATACAGCAAGCTTACCAAATTCCATCCCTGAAAGCTCGTCTTGCAAAATCATAGTCAAAGCAACGCTTCCATCATCAACATCACTTATAAAATATATTCCTCTTGGAGTAGAAACATAAATTCTTCCATCCTCAGTCTCGCAAATATCATTTATTGTTTTTATTCCATCATAATACTCATTCTCAAGATGCTTGTATTCACCATCTTTAAGATAAAAAAGTCCATAATTACCTGTACCAATCCACACTCTTCCCTGTGAATCCTGCATAAGACAATTAATAGAATAAACATCAGCACTTTCCGTATCCCACAAATTAATCGTACCAAAACTTGAGCCGTTAAATCTGTATAGTCCACCATCAGTGCCAATCCATATATAACCTGATGATGACTGAAGTATACAGTTAACCTCATTATTTCCTATTCCGTTGTTTTGATTATATATCGTTTGAGTAAATGAAGAAAGATAAGTATCTTTTGCATAAGAGTCACCGAAAAAATAAAATATGGGTACGAGAAAAAGGCATACCATAAGGAATGCCTGAATCTTTCTCTTAAATTGTCCTTTTATAATTTTCATAAGCTCAACCATGTACCATTAATCAATCGCTTTAATGTCTATATTCGTTTTTACTTAAGCCTCTTTCAAAAACGCCTTATAACACTTATATGCCTCGTATATATCTGCCTTTGAAGTAATCTCCCAAGGTGCATGCATATTAAGAACAGCTACTCCACAGTCAATTACCTCCATACCATATAACGAAAGTATATATGCGATGGTTCCGCCACCTCCGACATCAACCTTGCCAAGCTCTGCTGTCTGAAAACATATATCATTGTCATCCATAATTTTTCTAATATCTGCCAGATACTCAGCATTT
>JAFUEG010000221.1 GCA_017464045.1 Lachnospiraceae bacterium | reverse complement strand
GCTTGTGCATTTCAAGTTCGGCTACCGACATAGTCTTTCTTTGAAATTCAGCACATTCAGACTTGTCACCGGCTATAATGAGAGTAAGATTTTTACTATAGAAACGATTTAAAAGCTCAGATATTCTTTTATAGGAATTCGGCTCTTCATTTTGCATGCAAAAAACCAGAGCGATAGGATTGAAAAGCTCTACATGACGTCTTAGATCATCAAAACGACTCGAACAGGATATAACCTCGAACTCACCGAGGTGGTTAAAAAATGTATCAATAATTGCTGTATTTTTTCCGGTCAACAGTAATTTATATGGCATAAAAATTCCCCCTTAACTATAATACCTTCCCAAATAGTATATATATTATATTATAAAACATTATAACATGTCCACCCATGAACGATTCAATATTTTTGAGTGATTTGTGGACAGGCGTCATGGCGCACTTTTAGGTGCTAAGCAAATCGTGAGTGGAAGATGGATTTGTGCGTACCTATAAAGTGTGCCATGGCGTCTGTCATACATGTTATACTTGGTCTTTACTCTTTTGTTGTTTTTTGATATAATGTACTTCAAAGTATTAAAGCGATAAAAAGTACATAATGTTTTTAATTTTATACATCTTGGAGGAGATTAATAATGGATTTAAATGGTACTATGATGCAATATTTTGAATGGGATTTACCTGCTGACCAGGGGCTTTGGAAGGAGCTTAAGGAAGAAGCTTCAAAGCTTAAGACGGCAGGTATTACTGCTGTATGGCTTCCGCCTGCTTATAAAGGAGCCAAGGGAGCTAAGGATGTAGGATACAGCGTATATGATTTATATGATTTGGGAGAGTTTAAGCAGAAGGGTTCTGTAGCGACTAAATACGGAACTAAGGACGAGTATCTTGATGCAATTAAAGCTCTTCATGATAAGGATATTAATGTATATGCCGACATTGTGCTCAATCACAAAATCGGAGCCGATGAGGTTGAAGAGGTTACAGCTCAGGAGTTTAATGAAAACAGCCGCAATCAGATGGTTGGAGACAGTAAAACCATCGGTGCATGGTCTAAGTTTACTTTTCCGGGAAGAAAGGGTAAGTATTCTGATTTTACTTGGAATTGGAAGCATTTTGACGGAATAGACTGGGATCAGGACAGAGCCAAGAAATCTCTTTTCCTTTTTGAAGGAAAGGAATGGGATAAGAGTGTATCCAAGGAGCTTGATAATTATGATTATCTTATGGGTGCAGATGTTGACTTTGATAACCAGGAGGTTAGGGAAGAGCTTGTAAGATGGGGCAAATGGTATACAGAGTTTGCAAATCTTGATGGCTTCAGACTTGATGCCGTTAAGCACATCAATAAATATTTTTATAAGGATTGGCTTAAGCAGATTGAAGAGGGTACAGGTAAGGATTTATTTGCAGTAGGTGAGTACTGGCATTGGAATGTTGATTTGCTTCAGGATTATATAGCAGCAACTGAAGGTATGGTCAAGCTCTTTGATGTTCCGCTTCATTTCAATTTCCATAACTGTTCAAAGGCTCATGGAAATTATGATTTAAGAACTATATTTGATGGTACGCTTACCAAAATCAATCCGCTTATGGCAGTTACATTTGTAGATAATCACGACAGCCAGCCGGGACAGAGCCTTGAGTCCTGGGTTGAGGATTGGTTTAAGCCTATGGCTTATGCACTTATCCTTCTCAGACAAGATGGATATCCATGTGTGTTCTATGGAGATTATAAGGGAATTCCTGCATCAAAGATTAAGTCAAAGAAGAGAGAGCTTGATAAGCTTCTTAAATTAAGAAAGACCAAAGCTTACGGTCCACAGCATGACTATTTTGATGATCCAAATTGCATCGGCTGGACAAGAGAAGGCGATGAGGAACACAAGGAGTCAGGACTTGCTGTTGTTATATCCGACGGAACAGGCGGAACCAAGCGTATGTACATCGGTAAGCAGTTCGCAGGATGCCACTTCGCAGATGCTATGGGCAATGCCAGATATAACATCAAGATTGATGAGGATGGATGCGGTAATTTCTATGTAAACAGGGGAGCAGTTGCAGTTTGGGTTCAGAAGGAAAATAAATAGAAGGTGATCAAATGGGGAAGACGATTAGAAATGACAGTGTAAAGGAGTTATTTGAAGCCATACTTACACTTGAAAATATTGACGAGTGTTTCGATTTCTTTGAGGATGTCTGCACGGTAAATGAGGTTTTATCCATAGCCCAGAGATTTGCGGTTGCAAAGATGCTCAAGGAAAAACATACGTATATAGAGGTTGCAGAAAAAACAGGCGCTTCAACCGCCACCATAAGCAGGGTAAACCGTTCGCTTAATTACGGAAATGACAGCTATGATATGGTTCTGGAGCGTATGAAGAAAAAGTAGTATATTTCATTGATTAATAAGGTGAAATGATTTTATTTTTGATGATGCATAATCAGATAAAAAATATTTTATTAAGATTGTTTTGTTGAGATTAGTTGTTATAATTAAATTTGTTCAGACATAAAAATAGTCGTTTCACAACAAGTACATTTTTGAAACTTAATAGTCCTTAAGAATTGTCCCTCCGCAGTCGATATACTTTTTAGGAAGTTACCTCCTTTGAGTAGACTGATTTGTTTCGCGGCTATCCGTGAAATAAAGGAGGGACAATATGATTATTAGCCAAAGTTCGGTAGGTATGTCTGCCAAGAGCACAGAAAAAAGAACCTACAGACAGACAAGCGGGACACTTATGCAAAACTTGAGTACAGGTGCGATGAATTTTTCCGAGAATTCATTTTCTGCATCCTATGAAAAGAGCATGGAGGAGCATATTGAGGACGGAACGGATGATTCTTTAGCTCCGAAGCAGGTTTTAAAGAGTGAACCCTACAGCAACACATTACCTTCTGCTGTTAAGGTAAGAGAGGATGACAGAGAAAATCTGTTGCTCCAGCTTAGAATTTTTATGATTGAATTCAGGCATAGTCTTTCTCTTATGATAGGAGCGAAGGATAAGGCCATGAGGCACAAGCTTCTTTCCGGAAATCAGCTTGACCTTACAAGCGGAGCCTTCGGAGGAAACTATAATTACTGGCGAAGAACGGATTATTACAGCATTGAGTATGAAGAAAGCGCCGGTATGTCCTTTGAAACAACCGGTAAGGTAAAAACCGCTGATGGAAGAGAGATTGACTTTAATCTCGAGCTTTCCATGTCAAGAGATTATTGTGAATCCGTTGACATCGTAAATCAAGGCATAGAAGCAATTATGACGGATCCTTTGGTAATAAGTCTGGATGGCAGTCCTATATCTGTAAGTGACCAGAAATGGTCCTTTGATATAGACGGAGACGGTACTAAGGATAGTATATCGCTTTTATCAAAGGGCGCAGGTTTTTTATGCTATGACAAAGATGGTGATGGAAAGATAGGTGATGGAAGTGAGATGTTCGGTTCTAAAACCGGTAACGGTTTTGCAGAATTATCCGAGTATGATACTGACGGAAACGGCTGGATAGATGAAGCGGATGAAATCTATGACAAGCTTTCGGTATGGCAAAAGGATGCTGCCGGAAATGATAAGCTTATCAATCTTCGTGATGCAAAGCTTGGCGCTATCTATCTCGGAAGTGCACGTTCGGAATTTGCACTTAAATCGCTTGAAGATAATTCGCACAATGCACAGATAAGGCGTTCCGGAGTATTCTTACACGAAAACGGAACAGCCGGATTGATACAGCAAATCGACATGGTGAAAGGGTTTACAAAAGCCGCAGTATAAATTCCTGTTTGTCAGAGCAAGGGTAGGCAGGATATAGAGGGTGTAACTGCCGGAGTAGGTTTCTTCAGGGTGCTTATCATATATAAGGTCTTCGAAGGACACGCTCTCGCTCGGTTAACTACGCAAGCACACTAACCTCAATATAATTTCAAAAATAGGGATTTGACGCTTTTTTGCATGAATGCAAAAGCTTCAAATCCCTTTTTTTCATTACATTTCGCTAAGTGTACGCGTCGTTAAACGGTCCTTCTAAAGACCTATATATGATATCGCACCCATTTATTTTTTCTTCCGGCAGTTACACACATATCCTGCCGACACGCTGCGCGTGATGTAAATCGTGACTTTGATTTTTCTAAACCGGTAACAAATCATGATTTTTGCAACCATTGTTACCAGCTTGACTTCTTTTGTTGCTTTGATTTTTCATAAACCGGTAACAAATCTTGATTTTTTGCAACCATTGTTACCAGCTTGCCTTCTTATGTTGTTTTGATTTTTCCTAAACTGGTAACAAATCTTGATTTTTTGCAACCTTTGTTACCAGTTTGCCTTCTTTTGTTGCTTTGATTTTTCTAAACTGGTAACAAATCTTGATTTTTTG
>JAFUEG010000220.1 GCA_017464045.1 Lachnospiraceae bacterium | reverse complement strand
GGTAATGCTATAGAACTTGCCGGTTTTGTATATGCATATATGTATGATCCGGACAAGCTTAACGGAGCCGAAATGAAAGGTAATGTTATAAATTCAGATTAACATGTATTATGTGAGGTTAAATTAAATATGGTCAATCCCGTTATTATCAAGGGTAATAATCAGGGCATACGTTTGATTTTTTCTTCTGAGGCTTCTTTTGATGAAATTAAACAGGAGTTAGATAAAAAACTTAGGAGCAGTAAGCATTATTATTCAAATGTTAAGCCGATTGAAATTACCTTTGATGGAAAGAAATTAACGGAGGATGAAAAAAAAGATTTACTTGCTCTTTTAAAGAATAAAGGGCTTAATATAGATAAAAAAACTCATACAGAAACTAATGAAAGTGAGCAAAAAAGCTTTACTGATTTACAACCTGATAAGGATGGACTGTTTTATATTGGCAATTTAAAGGCCGGTCAGTCTATTGATGCAGCAACAAGCATAATAATTGTTGGTAACATTGAACAAGGGGCATCCGTTATCTCCAAAGGTAATATAATCGTTATAGGTGAGCTAAACGGGTATGCAAAAGCCGGAGCAGCGGGAAGTAAAAATGCTTTTGTTTATAATGTTAATCAGAATACTAGGAGGAGTTGTAAATGAGTGAAGTAATAGTAGTAACAAGTGGTAAGGGTGGAGTTGGTAAAACAACCACAACAGCCAATATAGGCAGTGCACTGGCAAATCTTGGATTTAAGGTTCTGCTTATAGATACAGATATAGGACTTCGTAATCTTGATGTTGTTATGGGACTTGAAAACAGGATTGTATATAATATCGTAGATGTTATCGAGGGTACATGTAAAGCAAAACAGGCTATAATAAAAGATAAAAGTTGTCCCAGACTTGCACTTTTACCGGCTGCCCAGACGAGAGACAAAACTGCAATATCACCTGAACAGATGAAAAAGCTTATAGAGGAACTTAAACCGGAATATGACTACATAATAATTGATTGTCCTGCAGGAATTGAACATGGTTTCAAAAACGCTATAGCAGCTGCGGAAAGAGCGATTATTGTTACGACTCCTGAGGTTTCAGCTATCAGGGATGCCGACAGAATAATCGGCATATTAAATTCCTGTGAAATGCCGCGTATAGATTTGGTTATAAATAAAATCAGGATGAATATGGTTAGACGTGGAGATATGATGTCGGTTGATGATGTAGTTGATATTTTATCTGTAAATCTTATTGGAACGGTAATGGATGATGAATCTATTGTTATATCTACTAATCGTGGAGAGATGGTTGCCGGAAATAAAACCAAATCCGGTAAAACATATTTATTTATAGCTAAACGTATTGCAGGTGAAACTACAGAAAATGCATATGAGGATTATGGCTTAAATATATTTAAGCTTTTAAAGAAGAAGGATAAAAATGTTCACAAAATTCAATCTCAGGGATTATAATTTTAAATTATTAATTATGGTCATAGCTATAATGATAACAGGTGTAATAGCTGTTAACAGTGCTGACGATAGTTTCACATTTAAACAGGCTGTCGGTGTAGGCATGGGATTTATAGTTATGATTATTGTATCCGTTATTGACTATCATTTTATATGTAAGTTCAGTTATGCTATTTACATTGTAAATATTGCTCTATTGGTTATAGTTTTACTTTTTGGTGTAAATGTTAATAATGCAACAAGATGGATAAATATCGGAGGAGAAAACGGAATACAAATACAACCATCCGAGCTGTCTAAAGTTCTTATGATAATATTTGTTGCCACTTTACTCGGAAAATATAGTGAAAAAAACAAAATAAATTCTTTTAAATGTATAATCGCATTTGCCGGTTACGTAGGTCTGGGACTTCTTATGATTGCTGCAGAACCTGATTTATCAACAACTGTTTGTCTATTTATGGTTCTTGTTACAATGCTCTATGTATCAGGTCTAAGCTATAAAATAATAGGTCTTGTTTTATTGATATTTATTCCGGTTGCAGGAAGTTTTCTTTGGTATATTCAGCTTCCGGGTGATAAAATTCTTTTAAAGCAGTATCAAATAAATAGAATTTTATCCTTTGTCTATCCGTCAAAATATGGTGAGGATTTTTCACAACAAAATAATTCAATTATGGCTATTGGCTCGGGACAGCTTACCGGTAAAGGGTTTAATTCATCAACTATTGCTACAGTAAAGGACGCTAATTTCATATCCGAACAGCAAACTGATTTCATTTTTTCTGTAATAGGCGAAGAATTGGGCTTTATAGGAAGTGTAATTATTATTGCAATTATATTATTAATAGTGTTACAATGTATAAAGATTGCAAGAAGATCAAAAGATACCTGTGGAATGCTTTTAGCATCAGGTGTCGGTATACTTATTGCATATCAATCATTTATTAATATCGGAGTTGCAACGGGGGTTTTGCCTAATACCGGTATACCTTTACCATTTATTAGTTATGGTCTTAGTTCATTATTAAGTATATCATTAGGTATTGGCATAGTATTAAATGTAAGCTTGCAGAAGTCATTATACTAGAATAGGAGACAAGGGATGAACATTGGGTTAATAGCACACGATGCAAAGAAAAAACTTATGCAGAATTTTTGTATAGCATACAGGGGTGTTATGTCAAAACATGAACTATATGCTACAGGAACAACTGGACGAATGATAGAAGAGGTATCTAACCTTACTGTACATAAATTTCTTGCCGGACACACCGGTGGAGAACAGCAGTTGGGTTCAATGATTGAAAATAATTCTATTGATTTGATGATCTTTCTCAGAGATCCGGAGACAAAAAAATCTCATGAGGTTGATATTAATAATATTTTTACCCTTTGTGATATACACAATATACCTCTTGCCACTAATCTGGCAACAGCAGAGCTTATGATTAAAGCTCTTGAAAGAGGAGATTTAGAGTGGAGAGAGCTTTTTAAGCACTAAAGATTATGAGAGAAATTAGAGATTTATTAAAATCATTTATTATAATTTTATTTATTTGTTTAATATTTGTCATTTTAATTTTATTAAATAATAAATTAGAAAAGCCATATGATGATACAAAAATCATTATACCTTTTGTAACAGAAAATTCTCTTTCTGTTAATAAGCTTGATGTTGCATTTGATGATACGGTTATTTATCGTGATAATAATATCAACAGTGAACTCTTTGGAGATTGCTATTATGCGCTTTTAATAAATGAAACTGACAAATATGCATATGCCTCAAAAAATGTTTTTAAGCGCATGTATCCCGCAAGTATGACAAAACTTATGACTGCCATGGTTGTGCTTGATAAGGTTAATTCAGGTCAAATAAGTCTTGATGACGTTGTTACGGTAACTAATTATTATGATTTATCCGCCGAAGGTGGAGGAATCAATCAGCTTGGTCCAGGTTCTGAAATTACCGTAAAGGATTTGTTATATACACTTTTAATACAGTCTAATAATTATTATGCACTTATACTTGCTGACTATGTTGCAGGAAGTGAGAGTGCTTTTTGCGATTTAATGAATGAAAAGGCAAAATTTATTGGAGCAACAAATACGCATTTTGCCAATCCTCACGGACTTGATGATGTAAATCATTATACTACTGCGTATGATATGTATTTAATTATCAAAGAGGCCTATAGCTATAATGTTATAAAAGAAATTGATGAACACACAAGCTATAATTATATTTATTATAATTCCGGTGGAAATCCAATAGAAGTTGATATTTCTGCAACAAATTACTTCTTGTCGGGCGGAGCAAAGCTTCCTGCCAACTACAAGATAAAGGTGTGGAAAACAGGTACAACCGATGGAGCAGGCAACTGTCTTACAATGTATTTGGAAAAAGAAGGTAAGGAATATGTTATGGTAGCATCCTGTGGTGAATCAAAGCCGCTTTTGTATGATGCTATCGTTACTATGTTGTGCCTTGTTAACTAATAAATTCTGGTGAAAAACTTATGGATAAGAACAATAAGATTATAAAATTTAATAAGGACATTAAATTTAACATTGCAGGTGCTGTTGTAGTTGCAGTTTTTTTGTATGTTGTCATTACATTAATTATTTCTCTAAAAAAAGAGCCTGTTACAACATACAATGTCAACAAAACAGATATTAATAATAATATAACAATTGAAGGCCTCGCTGTTCGAGAGGAGCTTGTTCTAAATTCTGAAAAATCCGGATATGTCTGTTACTATATACGTGATGGCGAAAAAGTAATGAAAAATTCCGTAGTTTGTACTATAGATGAAACCGGTCAGGTATATAATACTATAAGTGATGCAGAAAGTTATGATGGTCTTTTAACGTCGGATGATTATAATGAGGTCAGAAATCTTATTTCACTTTATAAGATTTCTTATAAGGATGTAAGTTTTTACAATGCATACAACTTTGAAAATACACTTAATAATAAAGTGCTTGAACTAACAAACGAAGTACTTATGCAGCAGGTAGGTCAAGGTGGACAAAATGCACTTGCATCTGTTTCTTCTCCAGAAAGCGGTCTTGTTACATATTACATTGATGGTTATGAAAATTATGATATAACAGGTGTAAAAAAAGGAGATTTTGATAAATCAAATTATAAAAAAGAAACTTTAAAGAGAGAACTTTCAGAAATTCAAAAAGAAAACGAACAATTAAAAGTAAATATAGAAAAAAGCTTAAATCTAAAAAAAGTTGAACAATCAGCAAAAGAGCTTCTAGGAATGCAAAAACTAGATAATAGCC
>JAFUEG010000219.1 GCA_017464045.1 Lachnospiraceae bacterium | reverse complement strand
ATATGCCTTGTGTTTATAGGAAAGCTTCAGGGTGTAAGGGAAGGAAGTATCATAGCGGCTGTTTTGGTTGGAAATGTAATAAAGATATATGAGATTTTGTTCAAACGAATCAAAAATAAAATGTTAAATATGTATTTTTGATATACGAAAAATGCTCAAGATATACACTTTTTTCTAAAAGCTGCCGATATAAATATAGATATATATTTATTATAATTTTGAAAAATATCATTAATAATATTAATTTTTTTTATAATGTTTTACTTGTATTTTTCAGTAAATTCTTTTTTACTTGTCATATTGTGTTATATATTATAAAATTAATTTGTATCTATGTATATATTTTGAGGGGTTGATTTTATGAAAATAAGACATACCGGAAAAGATAATAAGGGTTTTACGTTGGTGGAGCTGATTGTTGTTATAGTTATTTTGGCGATATTAGCTGCTATTCTTGTGCCGGCACTTCTTGGATATATCGATAAAGCAAAAGAACAAAAATATATGCTTAATGCTAAAAACTGTATGACTGCTGCACAGGCAGAATTGGTTGATTTATATGCAAAGTATGGCAGTGATTATGCTGATGGAGATTATGTTATCCCCGGAGGAACAACGAAATCTCCTAAAAACGGAGATTGTGATTTGACAAAATCTGCTTTTGCAAAAAAAGTTTTGGAGACTGCTGATATGACAGGAGATAAAGCTCCTTATTGCTTTATGATTGCAGTAGGAAGCAATTGCAGTAATAATGTCAGTGCTGCCGGTACATATACAGTAACAGAGCATGATAAATATACTGTTTATTATGCTTTTTATATGGAAACCAAGGATGCCACTCCGCTATATTATTATAATGGCTCATGGACTAAGACTAATCCTAGAGCAAATGGAACAACAGAAGTTTTTTCACAGTATAATGTTGTAAAAACCGGACCATTGCAAGGAAAGAGATTACAGTATTATCTTATTTCTAATAAAACAGGTAAAGGAACTATAACAAATGACGGATTTTGGAATTGGTTAAAATCAATGAAGTGATAATTCTTATATAAAAAGATTATAACAATAAATAGTTAATCAAAATCAAAGGAGACTGAATTGTTCGGTCTCCTTTGATTTTTATATAATCATGATTGATATGGCGTTTTAATTATGAAACGATAGTTTTGGGTTATTGAAATGTTAATTGATTTAACAATCCTGCACTCACTGTGGGAAGGGAAGATAGATTATTGTTTTCGCTTCCATCAGGGATTGATTTAAGATACTCTGTATCTTTTCTGTGAGCAACACCTACACCTCTGATTTCACCAGCCTTTGCAAGTCTGACGCCTTCATCACGGTTTATAATTCTCTCGTCTGATAGCTGATAACCTATTACACGGCCTTTCTTTTTTACAAGTCCGGTAATTGTTACAGCGCCTTCTTTTGGAGTGGGTATTTCATCCATTGCTGCCTTAGGCAAATCTGTATTAGAAATATTATTATCCATATTATAGTTTCACCTCATTATTATACTTTTATTTATTAAAATTATTATTATTTTTGAATTACTATTTTTTTAAACTTATGTTTATTAAAATCTATTTACAAAAACATATTGTTTATAAATTATTATTTCAAATATTATTTTTTCTATTCTTAAGGACGGTTTTTATTTTTTGAATCAAAATAATCCTCAAATATTTTGTAACATAGGATTATTGTCAACTATTTTATCTGAAAATATGACATTGGAACGCTTTATGTTAGTTATTTATAAAAGCTGTCAATATTTTTTAGTTATTATTTTAGGTGATTCTTGATATATCTTGTACCAAAATTCATAAAGCTGTGTTATAATATAAAATTAAGTGGGGACTTTTTTAAGTTGACATAATTATAAAAAACTGATTGGTTTAGAATAATAAAAATTTGGGAGAATGGTTAATGATAAAATTATCCAAAAGATTATTAAATAATATATTTAAAATTAAAATAAAAAAAATTATATGTATTGTGGCATGTGTTTCTTTAATTACAGGAAGTCTTGTAGGATGTGGCAATAAAAAGAAAAAAGATATTCCGACAATTCAGCTCTCACTTTGGGGGGATGAAAGAAGTGTACCACTTCTTGAGGATGCCGTCAGTGAATTTCAAAAGCTCCATGAAGATGAGGTTAAAATAGAATATACAATAAGTCTTGAGGGGGAAAACACATGTAAGGAAACTATTCTTGGTGACCCTGAACATGCGGCAGATATTTTTGCTTTTGCAGATGATCAGTTTGACGAACTTTATCGTGCCGGAACACTTCTTGAGATAACATATGATGCTGATGAAATCATAGATTCTGTTGGAGGAAAAGACTCAGGTATAGCAGATGTAGTTACACGTGACGGAAAAGTATATGCATATCCAATGACTGCAGGAAATGGATACTTCCTTTATTATAATAAGGCATATTTTAATGATGATGATTTAAAAACGTTAGATGCAATACTTGACGTAGCAGCTGAAAACCAAAAAAAATTTACTATGGATTTTAGTAATGGTTGGTATATATACTCTTTTTTTAAGGGTGCAGGCCTTGAGCTCTCCATGAGTGAGGATGGTCTTTCTAATTATTGTAATTGGAATGCAACTGATACTAAATACAAGGGCATTGATGTCGCTCAGGCTATGCTTGATATAGCATCTCATCCTGGATTCGTTTCTTATGGCGATGATGATTTTGTAAAAGGTGTACAAGATGGAGAGATAATAGCAGGAGTAAATGGTGCATGGAATGCCGGAAAGGTAGAAGCGGCATGGGGAGAGGACTATGGAGCAGTTAAACTTCCAACATATACAATTAATGGAGAACAGGTGCAGATGTGCAGTTTTGCAGGATATAAGCTTATAGGTATAAGTGCTTATACAAAATATCCTGAGTGGAGTATGAAGCTTGCTGAGTATATAACAAATGAAGATAATCAGCTTAAGCGCTTTGAAACTATAGGTGAATGCCCTGTAAATGTAAAAGCAGCTCAATCTGAAAAGGTGCTTGAAGCTCCAGCGATTGCTGCTCTTGCAGAACAGTCAGTTTATGGAAATGTTCAAAGAGTTGCACAGCCTTTTTGGGATGCGGCAGTGAAATATGGAATTACAATAGCTGGACAAAATAGTGGTGGACGTGATTTGCAGGAGCTTCTTGATATTATGGTCGAGGAAGCGACAAAACCAGTGGTTGAATAAGCGGCTTAATAAGATTGTGATTTTTTGGGTAATATTGTTAGCTGTCTATATAAAAAGAATTAGAATCAGATTAAAAATTAGTAAAAATTTGGAGTTGTTATGTCTGAACAGTCGAAATCAGTAAGAAGAGAAAAAAGAAATAGTTATATCAAAAAAAGGAAGCTTCCGATTAGGGTTCTT
>JAFUEG010000218.1 GCA_017464045.1 Lachnospiraceae bacterium | reverse complement strand
TCTTTGGATTTCATCCGCCTCTTGTATATTTTTTGAATTGACATAAGCCTGTACAACCTCCGGCATTCCGCCAATTATCATATACTGTTTAAGTAAATTAATAATTTTATCATGGATAGCTGCAGGAACCTTTGATACATTTTTATAGCATTTATATAAAAGCGATATAACTTCTTCATTTATATCATTAGCCCATAAAAATTCTTCAAAATCAAGAGCTTGCATATCTAAGTATTCTACATTTCCTACCGGATAAGAAATATCCTGCTTATAATTCATTCCAAGTGCCGATCCGGTTGCAATAACATCATATCTTCCATCTTCGGACCAAAACTTCAAGGATTGAAGAGCTTCTCCACATTCTTGAATCTCATCGAGTAAAATAAGTGTTTTTCCTTTTTCAAAATTTGCTTTAGGAAAGTATGTTGAGATATTAATTTTCAAATTTTCAACATCCAAACTTTCATCAAATATCTTCTTAAACTCGGGATTTTCAATAAAATTCAACTCGACAAAATGATCATAATCTTTGGCAAATTCTCTGACTGCAAAGGTTTTTCCAACCTGTCTGGCACCATATATAATAAGACTTTTATGTTTATCTTTTTTTCTCCACAGAATAAGCTTATTTATTATTTTTCTGGATAACATTAAATTGTCACCTCCCATTTTAGCTCATCTATGATTTTTATAACATATTAAAAAAAATAAATCAATATTTTTCTATAGAAAAATATTGTGTGTTGCATATTTTTCTATAGAAAAATATTGAAATATATTATTATCTTAATTCTTTTTTCGCCATATCAAGTGCGCTGGCGATTACGGCATCCATATCATAATACTTGTACTCGCCCAGTCGACCACCGAATATAACCTTATCTTCCTTATCGCCAAGCTCCTTGTACTCCTGATAAAGCTTGCCGTTTTTATCATCATTTACCGGATAGTAAGGCTCATCGCCCGGTTTCCACTCGGAGCTGTATTCCCTGCTTATAACTGTTTTAGGAAAGTCGTTGCCATCATCGTCCTTGCCAAACTCAAACCATTTATGCTCTATAATTCTTGTCCATGGAGTTTCGGCATCAGTATAATTAACAGCGGCATTGCCCTGGAAATTAGGCTTGTCCAAAACCTCATTCTCAAATTTTACGGAACGATACTCAAGATAACCAAGCTTAAATTCAAAATACTCATCTATCGGACCGGTGAAGATAACCTTATCCGCCATAGCATCATACTCTTCCTTATTATCCAGATAATTCACGCTAAGCTTAACCTCTATACCGTCAAGCATATTGGCAACCATCTTCGTATATCCACCCTTTGGAATACCCTGATACAAAGCATTAAAATAATTATTATCAAAAGTAAGACGTACAGGAAGTCTCTTTATGATAAACGCCGGAAGCTCATCACAAGGTCTGCCCCACTGCTTCTGGGTATAGCCTTTTATAAGCTTTTCATAAATGTCTGTTCCGACAAGAGAAATAGCCTGCTCCTCAAGATTCTTCGGCTCGGTTATACCTGCTTCCTTTCTTTGCTCCTCAATCTTTGCTGCAGCCTCCTCCGGCGTAACCACTCCCCACATCTTATTGAAGGTATACATATTGAACGGAAGTGAGAAAAGCTCTCCCTTATAGTTAGCAACAGGAGAATTGGTAAATCTGTTGAACTCTGCGAATTGGTTTACATAATCCCAAACCTCTTTGATATTTGTATGGAATATATGTGCGCCATACTTATGCACATGAATTCCTTCGATATCCTCCGTGTACACATTTCCTCCTATGTTAGGTCTCTTGTCAATGACAAGCACTGACTTGCCTGCATCTGTTGCCTTTCTTGCAAAGACTGCTCCGTAAAGTCCGGAGCCGACTATAAGATAATCGTATTTCATGATTGATTCCTCCCTCGACTGTAATTATATTTCAAACATATTATCCATTACAATAACATTATCAAAGAACTACCTATATGAATTATCTTTAATTCTATGGGTTGTTATAAGATTATAATAAATTATTTTTAGCTGTCAATTACATTTTTGCATATCAAAGCTGATTATCCTTTAGTTTTTTATCATATTAAAAATATCATCATAAATCTTATTAGCCAGTTTATTTTGCTTTTTCATATTATCATCAAGCCATCCACCATTAAAATGATGAATTGAAAATGTATCGCTTGTTAGCTCAACCTTTCCTGACATATAGTCATAAGGATGAAAATAATCGCTGGTATAAACATTCATTCCCAAAATGTTTTGAACTTTACCATTAAGCTTATATCCATTTTTAATAATAACTTCCGTATCATAAAATCCACAGGTTTTTTTATTTAGACTGCCATCGACATTTATAAAGCTAATTTTCTCTCTTTCATCAAGCAAAAGCTTCATGGTCTGCTGCCCTTTAATACATCCGCTTAATCCACCCAGATTAAGAGTCTGCCATTTTTCAACACCACAAAAAGCTTCCTGATATAGCAGTTCATCCAACGGTCTTTTTAATTCAACGTCAGTATCCAGATAAATTCCACCATAATTAAACAATATATCTACCCTGGCATAATCCGGTATAAACCCATACATTTTATGTTCATAAGCCTGCTTCATATATGGATGCTTATCTATATCATAATTAGACTCATCCCATCTGACAATCTCATAATCAGGGCAGTATCTCTCCCAGCTTTCCATACATTTTTTTAAATTATAAGGTATAGGCTTACCACCCAACCACATATAATTAAGCTTCTTCGGAATCACCGCCTTATCAAAATCCTTATGTACTCCTTTTCCTCCCTCTTGATGAAAACTTATAAGACACATCATAGGTGCAAGATAGCACTCCCAATTTTTAGTCCATTCATAACCTTCAAGCTGTTCCAATACTTCTGTAAAGCGGCTTATTGCCAAAACAAGTACATACTCATCCGAACTATAATTTTTGATATGTTCCGGTTTATATACGGGAATCTTTTTATCCAATATATCTATATTATTATTTTGATTGTTGGAATCATTATCGATATAGGCTTTAATTTTCGAAATAGAACCATGTTCGTCAAGTATGTGTGGCAGAGTTACAGTGCCTATCACACCGGCGCCAAAGATTATTATATCCTTATTTGCTTGATTGAGAGAAGAAATCATCTCTTCAAAAGTTCCGCTTTTTAGCTGCATATTTGAAATTTCTCCTAAAATTTGATTCTTTGATACCAACCACTATTTACCTAATATATCTGTTATTATATCAGCTATTCTCTTAGATGCATATCCATCTCCATATGGATTTTCAGTATTAGCCATTTTCTTATAAAGTAATTCATCATCTAAAATCATCTGCGTCTTGTTAAAAATATCATTGCTATCCGTGCCTGCCAGAACAGCTGCCCCATTTTCAATTATTTCCATACGTTCTGTTTCATTTCTCAAAACTATAACCGGTTTATCAAATGATGGTGCCTCTTCCTGTATTCCTCCCGAATCAGTCATTATCAAATAACATCTATCCATTAAATTATGCATATCCAACACGCTAACAGGATCTATCAAAAATATTCCATTATTATTTCCTAACTTACGATATACAACTTCTTTTATCTTAGGATTAGGATGCACAGGATAAATCACTTTAACATCTTTATTATTTTCAATTATTTTAATGACTGCATCACATATGTTTTCTAAAGGTATGCCTATATTTTCTCTCCTATGTGCAGTCAGTAAAATATATTTATATTTATCATCTAATTTATTTAATATATCATTTTCAAATTTATAATTCTTTCTTACTGTTGTTTTAAATGAATCGATAACTGTATTTCCGGTAATATAGATATTATTTTTTATGTTTTCTTTTTCTAAATTATTTTTATTCTCTAATGTCGGAGCAAAATGATATGTCACAATCTGAGATAAAAGCCGTCTATTCATTTCTTCCGGAAAAGGAGAATATCTATTATAGCTCCTTAATCCTGCCTCAATATGTGCTACAGGAATTTTTTGATAGAACGCAGAAAGAGCAGCAGACAAAGAAGTAGTCGTATCCCCATGTACTAAAACAATTTCAGGTTTCTCTTTTATAAGTACAGGTTCTATCTTCTTAATTGTATCAACAGTTATATCTGTAACTGTTTGATTTTCCTTCATTATATCAAGATTATAGTCTTCACTGATATCAAAACACTTTAAAATCGGATAAACTAAATCTTTATGTTGACCTGACAAACATACTATTACATCCAATTCCTTTCTTTGCTTTAATTCACATATTAAAGGACACATTTTTATCGCCTCAGGTCTTGTACCAAACACCACCATTATCTTCATGGTAACACCTCTCAAAAACTATAATAAGTCATAAAAAACAACAAAATTAGATATTCCTTTATTAATCAATTGTTTTGAAATAAAATAAGCATTTCTGATGTCAGTTGCAATAACTATTTCTTCTGTAAATTTATTATTTATATATTCATCTAAAGAAATTACTATTTTTTTGTCAATAAAAGTATTAATTTTATCTGGATTATTATCAATAAACCCCTTTACTTTATCCGCTCCAATATGATTCAATGCCATTTTCCCAATTGCACCGGCACCAAAAAGCCATATTTCGCAACCTTCTAACACTTTATTTCTTTGAAAAATCCAATTAAAATCTTCATTTAGAATTCCTTCAATTTTTTTAATTGAAGTATCATCTTTATCACAAGTACCTACAGCAATTTCAAAAAGAATCGCAGACAGATCTTCTTTTTTTGTATGTTCTATAATATCATCAATATAATCGATTTTAAGCTTTGCCAGCTGATAACCTGCTTCTTTCATTTTTGAAAATGTTAAGCTTTTGTCATGGTATCTGTAGTCATATAATATTTCATTCAAATACCCAATTTCAAATTTACTTGAAATTCTTAACCAATAATCATAATCCTCTACGAGAATTCTATCAGTATCATACTCACCTATTAATTCTTTACATTCTCTCTTATATAAAAAACATGCTCCAATACAATTATAAACAAAGCAATTACCCGCTTTATTCTTTTCTCCTGTCTTTTCTCCGGCTTCATTAATCAAATTCATACCTGCATAAACCATACCCAGATGATGATTATTTTTTATACAATAATACATTTTTTCTAAAGCATCATTATGGTATAAGTTATCATCCGAAGTCCACGTAAAGTATTTACCACACGCTTTTTCAAAACCAATATTAAGAGAACCCGGTAAACCTTGATTTTCTTTATTAATTATTATTTTAATTCTTTCATCTTTTTTTAAATATTCTTGTATAATTTTACCGGTTTTATCTGTAGACGCATCATCAACAATGATAAGTTCAAAGTTGATAAACGTCTGATTCATAATACTTTCTAATGCTTCTCTTAGATATCGTTCTCCATTATAAATCGGTAAAACTACTGAAATCTCAGGTGTATTTCCCATACTTTCTCCATATATTTATACAATAATTCTATTCAGAAACTATTTTCCCACTATTTTCAAAAAATCATCTGCATATTTTTTTATTTCACATTTTGCCATAATTATTTCCCTGGACAAACCACCCATATTTCTCATCAACTTTCTATCTTTTTCCAATAAAAATATATTTTGGCATAACATATCCAGGTCCCCAAAATTATATATATAACCATTAATACCATGCTCTATGAAATCTTTAACTCCGCTTACATCTGATGCTACAGGAACGCAACCATAACTCATAGCTTCCAACATAGAAAGGCTTGTTCCTTCAAATTCCGAAAAATTAAGATAAATATCTATTTTTTTCCAAAAATCACCCATTTTATCATTTGGTATTTTTCCATACATGGTAATTCTATCTTCTAAATTTCTTTCC
>JAFUEG010000217.1 GCA_017464045.1 Lachnospiraceae bacterium | reverse complement strand
CTTTATTATATATACTCTGATATAATACATTCGAGTATATGAGATGTATAATAAATGATTAAACTTTCGGGTTTGATTATAAATATTTTTATTTTAAGGAGAGTTCTGTTTGATAAAGTAAAACACAATGGAGACTGTGGCATAACCGGGAGGTTTGCTGTCAGTCAAAACAAACCTCCCGCTTTATAGCAACTTTAGGTCATAAGTTTTCAGGAGGGTGCAAGATGTCCGGTGGACATCTGTTCTGCACCGACCGGAGTGGAACGGAGAATAAATAATGAATAAAAATGACTACATAATTCGTTTGGAAGAAAAGAAGGATTACAGAGAAGTTGAAAATCTTGTCAGGGAATCGTTTTGGAACGTGTACCGTCCGGGGTGCAGTGAGCACTATGTGATACATGTGCTTCGTGATGATCCGGCGTTTGTTCCTGAACTTGATTTTGTCATGGAAAAGGATGGCAGGCTGATTGGACAGAATATGTTTATGAGGACTGTTATTGATTCGGATGACGGAAGAAGGATTGATGTTCTTACCATGGGACCGATAGGAATTATTCCTGAATTAAAGCGTAAAGGCTATGGTAAAATCTTGCTGGATTACTCTTTAAATAAGGCAAAAGAGCTTGGTTTTGGGGCGGTTTTGTTTGAGGGTAATATTGACTTTTATGGCAAGAGCGGATTTGACTTTTCAAGTAAATTCGGTATCAGATATCATGATTTGCCGGAAGATGCGGATGCATCATTCTTTCTTTGTAAGGAATTGATTCCGGGATACCTTGACGGTATCACCGGTGTATATCAGACACCGCAGGGTTATTACGTGAGTGATGAAGCTGTGGAAGAGTTTGATAAGAACTTTCAGTATAAGGAAAAGCTAAAGCTTCCGGGACAGATATTCTAAACGAAAAAACTCAGAGTGGAGAAACTTTGGTTTCCCACTCTGGGTAATTTTATTTTTTGTTAAAAATCAGATGGTTATAATTTTAATAAATCTATTGAGGTAAAATTATATGAATATTTTAGTTACAAATGATGACGGAATTGATTCTGTAGGGATTGTCAAGCTTGCGAAGGCTGCAAAAAGGTTCGGAAATGTCTTTGTTGTGGCACCTGATGGACAAAGAAGCTGTATATCACACTCTATGACATATGGAAAGCCTATAAGAATTTCAAGGTGTAATTTTCCGGTTGATGGGGTCGATGCATATAAAAGTAACGGTACACCTGCGGATATTGCACGTGTTTGTTTAGCAGGCTTTTTAGAGGGGAAAGTTGATGTAATGCTTGCCGGTATTAACGACGGATACAACATTTCAAGGGACATTCAATATTCGGGAACCGTTGCAGCAGCTATGGAGGCTTCGTTGTTTGGTGTTCATGCTATAGCTTTTTCACAGGGAACATTTGAATACGGCGAGGTTGTGGATAAGTATCTTTATGGATTAATTGAAGAATATATAAATAAGCCTTTGGGCGTGAATAAGATTTGGAATATTAATTTTCCTGCATGTAAATCAGAGAATTGTAAGGGTATAAAAAGAGATTGCAGGGTTTCAACGGACACCTTTTATGATGATGGATATACTGAAGAGATTGTAAAAGATGGCGTATATGAATATAACATTATTCCCAAAAGGATCTGGGAGGCTGAAAAAGGTAGTGACCTTGCAGCAATTATTGATAATTATATATCCGTTGGTATTGTAAATAATATTGGATAGAAAATCACATAGGACAAAAACAATATAAAACTTTTATTATTTTAGGTTGTTTCAGACAAACTTTTGTGTTAAAATAATAGTATTTTATGGGATAATATTATTTCGGGAGGCACATTATAAATGAAGAAGTTGATTTTAGTTACATCACCGCCTGCTTGCGGCAAAACTTTTATTTCAAAGAAGCTCGCTAAGGCTCTTACAAATTGCGTATATCTTGACAAGGATACTTTGATTGTTTTATCGAAGCAGATTTTCAAGGTGGCTGGTGAAGAGTACAACAGGTCGTCGGATTTCTTCCAGAGAGAAATTAGAGATTATGAATATTATGCAGTGCTTGATATAGCATTTGAAGCACTTGATTATAACGATACAGTTCTCATCAATGCTCCTTTTACGGAGGAAATCAGAGATGATGAATACCTTAAAAAGCTCAGAGCCAAGCTTGCGGAAAAGGATGCCGAGCTTTTCGTGGTTTGGGTACATACTGATATAGAGGTTGCTCATCAGAGAATGATAAAGCGTGCTTCTGACAGAGATGCATGGAAGCTTGAGCATTGGGATGAGTATGTTGCAACTCAGAATTTCAAACAGCCGGATAATATTCCTGACCTGTTTGTATTCAATAATTCTTCAGAAGAGGATTATAAGAAATCAATTGACGCAGCAGTAAAGGCAATCAGAGGATAATGATATGGCACTTGTAAAAACGTTTGAGGCATATAGACCGAGAACTGATATAGTTGATGAGGTAGCAGCTCTTCCTTACGATGTATATAACAGACAGGAAGCAAAGGAAGCGGTTGCAGGAAAGCCTCTATCATTTTTAAGAATTGACAGAGCAGAGACTGCTTTTGATGATGATATGGATATGTATTCACCTTTGGTTTATGCCAAGGCAAAGGAACTTTTGGATGGCATGATTGAAAGAGGTGAGTATATAAAAGAGGATAAGCCGGTATATTATATATATGAGCTTGTTATGGATGGACGTGCCCAGACAGGTATCGTTGCATGTGCATCTATTGATGATTATATATCCGGTGTGATTAAAAAGCATGAGAACACAAGAGAGGAAAAGGAGATTGACAGAATTACACATGTAGATGTGTGTAATGCTCAGACAGGTCCTATTTTCCTTGCGTATCGTGCCAAGAAAGCAATCGATGAAATAGTAGATAAGGTTAAGCAGACTGAAGCTGTTTATTCATTTGTTTCTGACGATGGTATAGGTCATTCTGTCTGGATTATCTCTGATGATAATGATATAGAAACCATAAGAAATGAATTTGAGAAATTATCTGATATCTATATTGCAGACGGACATCACAGAGCTGCTTCGGCAGTTAAGGTGGGTATCAAGAGAAGAAATGAAAATCCGGATGCAGATTACAGAGAATCGGATTATTTCCTTTCTGTGCTTTTTCCGCATGACCAGCTTAAGATACTTCCGTATAACAGAGTTGTAAAGGATTTAAATGGCCTTTCCTTTGATGAATTTATGGACAAGGTCAAGGATAAATTTGATGTTGAGGAAAAGGCGGATATGTATCAGCCTGAGGAAAAATGTACCTTTGGTATGTACATTTTGGGCAAGTGGTACAAGCTTACTGCAAAGGATGATTTAAGAGTAGATGATCCGGTGCTTGGACTTGATGTATCTATTTTACAGAATAATCTTTTGGAACCAGTGCTTGGCATAAATGATCCAAGGGTTGACAAAAGGATAGATTTTGTAGGCGGAATAAGGGGATTAAAAGAGCTCGAAAGAAGAGTAAGTCAGGATATGGAGATTGCATTTTCGATGTATCCGACATCAATAGATGAATTATTTTCGGTAGCAGATGCTGGTATGCTGATGCCGCCTAAATCTACATGGTTTGAACCAAAGCTAAGGAGTGGTATATTTATCCACAAACTGTAGAGGGGGAAGAATAAATGTCCAAAAGAAAAGAGGTATTTGCTATAAACTGGATGGAGGTTGATGCTCTTGTTAAGGGCATTCATAACAATCCTCATCACATCCTGGGTATGCATGAATGTATAGATGATGTTTATATCAATGCGTATCTTCCGGGTGCAAAGGTAGTAAGTGCCATAGACACGGCAACACGTAAGAAATACACCTTGGTGTCTGACAGAGTAGAAGGATTTTATTCTGTTGTTATTAAAGATAAAAAGAGATTTGATTATAAGCTTGATGTAAAGTTTGAAGACGGACAGGAGCTTACCTATATCGATCCGTATATTTTTGAGTCTGTGATTGATCCGATTGATATCAGTCTTTTTAACGAGGGCGAGCATTACAACATTTATGAAAAAATGGGTGCTCATCCTATGGTAGTTGATGGTATCGAAGGTGTTCTTTTTGCAGTATGGGCTCCAAATGCTGACAGAGTTTCTGTTGTTGGTAACTTCAACAATTGGGATGGAAGACGCCATCCTATGAGAAAGCTTGATTATTCAGGTATATTTGAACTTTTCATACCTGGAAAATATGTCGGCGAGATTTACAAATACGAGATACAGGCAAAGTCCGGCAAGGTATTTATGAAGAGCGATCCATATGCATTTTCAAGTGAAGTAAGAC
The DNA here is from genome assembly GCA_017464045.1 of Lachnospiraceae bacterium. The sequence goes on along the minus strand of JAFUEG010000217.1, from coordinate 8,243 downwards.
CTGCAAATGCATCAAAGATTGTAGACCTTTCTTACAAATGGAAGGATAGTAAATGGATAAGTGACAGAGAGGAAAACACTTCTTTTTCAAAGCCTATGTCTATCTATGAGATGCATATCGGCTCATGGAAGAGACCGGATGACGGAAGAGAGTTTTTCAATTATCGTGACATAGCAGGAAAGCTTGCAGAATATCTTAATGAGATGAATTATAATTATGTTGAGCTTATGCCTATTATGGAGCATCCTTTTGATCCGTCCTGGGGATATCAGGTTACCGGTTACTATGCTCCGACTTCAAGATATGGTGAGCCTGCTGATTTTATGTATTTTGTAGATTATCTTCACAGCAAGGGTATCGGTGTAATCATTGACTGGGTACCGGCACATTTTCCTAAGGATGAGCATGGACTCGGAAGATTTGACGGAACACCTTTATATGAGTGTGAGGATCCAAGGCGTGGAGAACATCCGCACTGGGGAACATACATTTTTAATTATGGAAGAAATGAAGTAAGGAATTTCCTTATTGCAAATGCTCTTTATTGGGCAGATAAATATCATATTGACGGTATCCGTATGGATGCTGTAGCTTCCATGCTTTATCTTGATTATGGAAGAAATGGCGGAGAGTGGCTTCCAAATATTTATGGCGGCAATGAAAACCTCGAGGCTATAGATATGATTAAGGAACTTAATCAGAAGATGCACGAGCTTCATAAGGGAGTTCTTATGATAGCCGAAGAATCCACTGCATGGCCGATGATGACTCATTCTGTTGAAGAGGGTGGACTTGGTTTTGATTACAAGTGGAATATGGGTTGGATGAATGATTTCTTAAGCTATATTAAGTACGATCCGCTTTACAGAAAGTATCATCATAACAATCTGACCTTCAGTATGGTTTATGCATACAGTGAGAACTTTATTCTTGTGCTTTCTCATGACGAGGTTGTACATGAAAAGGGATCCATGATAGAAAAGATGCCGGGCGGATATGAGGATAAGTTCTCCAATCTGAGAGTTGCCTATGGATATATGATGACTCATCCGGGCAAGAAGCTTTTGTTTATGGGACAGGAGTTTGCTCAGTTTACAGAGTTCAACGAGGCAACTGAAATTGACTGGTCATTATTTGAGTTTGATGCTCATGTATATATGCAGGGATATGTTAAGGAATTAAATAAGCTTTATGAGACTGAACCTGCTTTATACGAGCTTGACAATAAGCCTGAGGGCTTTGAATGGATTAACTGTAACAGTGCCAATACAAGTCTTTTGTCCTTTATGAGAAAGGGTAATAATCCAAAGGATACGCTTGTTATTATATGCAACTTTACTCCTATGGCACATAAGAGCTACAAGCTCGCAACACCGACAGGCGGCAAATGGCAGGAGATTTTCTCGAGTGACAATGTGAAGTTTGGTGGTGAGGGAAGACATAACAAGACAGCCAAGCAGGCTAAGAAGGCAGAGTGTGACGGACAGGATCACTATATATCTGTTACTGTTCCGCCACTTTCAATTACAGTATTTAAAAAGAAATCAGATAAGTAATTTAATGTTTGAATATATGAAAATTAGGCGACAAAGAGGGGATTGCAGCTTTAATATTCCTGATTTGTCGCTTTTAAACTGATATTTTTTGTTTTAAAAATGTATACTAAGATTTATAAGAGCACATAAAATGCTTGGTGTTGATTTAAGGAGATGTTTTATGATTCTTGCAGATATTAATAATGCTGATGTATCAAAATTTGAAGCTTATATGGACAAGGTCGTTGAATGGTTTTTGGATAAGCTTTTACAGATTGCGATTATGCTTGTGTTTTTATTTATAGCATTTAAGGTTGCAAAGCTTATACTCAAGCTTATTAAACGTTCCTTTGATAAGACAAAGCTTGACACCAGCGTTTCGGGTTTTTTACTTTCGCTGATTAAGATAGTGATATATGCAATCATAATAATAATGGCTGCGGCTATGGTTGGTTTTCAGGTAACTTCACTTGTTACAATACTTGGAACAGCCAGTCTGGCTATAGGTCTTGCACTTCAGGGAAGTCTTGCTAATTTTGCGGGCGGTGTACTCATACTAATCATGAAGCCATTTAAGGTTGGCGATTATATAATTGAAAATGATAAAAAGTGTGAGGGTACTGTAGAGTCAATTGATATCTTTTATACAAAGTTAAGAACCTATGACAATAAGCAGATTGTCATACCAAACGGAAATATAACCAATAATTCCATCACCAATGTTACAGCCAACAAATGTCGTATGCTGGATCTGACTTTTGGCATATCGTATAATCAGGATATAAAGGCTGTTAAGGAAATTCTTTTGGGAATACTTGAGGCTTCAGAATACAGACTTAAAGACAGAGCTGTAAATGTATTTGTTGATTCATTGGGTGAAAGCTCTATCAAAATCGGAGCAAGGTGTTGGGTTGATGCTGCTGATTATTGGAATGCAAAATGGGAAATAACAGAAGCTATAAAATATGCATTTGATGAACATGGCATTGAGATACCATATAATCAGTTGGATGTTAATCTTAAGAAGGAATAAAAATTATTCATTCATTATGATACAATGATTAGATTTCTTGATAAATAATTGAATCTATTAATGGATTTATTATGAAAATATGATTGAAATATATGGTTGACAGTTTTAAAAGAATGGTTAAAATAGTAATGATAAAGAAATAATTTTTTGGTGTATATATGTTTATATCAAAATATTTATAAATGTATTTATAATGTCAGGCATAAGGAGGAAAGATTGACATGACAAAGATAGATATTATTTCAGGTTTTTTAGGTGCAGGTAAGACAACACTTATAAAGAAGCTCATTGACCAGGCATTTTCAGGTGAGAAGCTTGTGTTAATTGAAAATGAATTTGGTGAGATAGGAATCGACGGTGGATTTCTTAAGGAAGCCGGTGTTGAAATTACCGAGATGAATTCAGGCTGTATCTGCTGTTCTCTTGTAGGTGATTTCGGTGAAGCGTTAAAGAAGGTTATAGATGATTTTGCACCGGACAGAGTAATAATCGAGCCGTCAGGAGTCGGAAAGCTTTCTGATGTAATGAAGGCTGTTGAGGATGTTAAGGAGCACGCTGACGTAGTTATAAACAGTGCTACAACAGTTGTAGATGTACAAAAGTGTAAAATGTACATGAAGAATTTTGGTGAGTTCTTTAATAATCAGGTAGAAAGTGCAGGAACCATAGTTTTAAGCCGTACTCAGAATGTCGATGAAAAGAAGATTAATGATACAGTTGCACTTTTAAGAGAGCATAACAAGGATTGTGCTATAATCACTACTCCTTGGGAGGAGATAGAAGGAAAGGTTATCCTTGATGCCATGGAGCATGCAAATACACTTGAAGCACTTATTGAGCAGGCAAAGAAGCTTCATGACGAGCATGAACATCATCACCATCATGACCATGATGAAGATGAGCATGAGCACCATCACCATCATCACCACGATGAAGACGAGGATGAAGACGAGCATGAGCAACATCATCATCACCACGATGAAGACGAGGATGAAGACGAGCATGAGCATCACCATCATCACGATGATGACGAGGATGAAGATGAGCATGAGCACCATCATCACCACGAACATGGAGAGGAGTGCTCCTGTGGATGTCATCACGACCATGACCATCACCACCATCATCATGCTGACGATGTATTTAGCAGCTGGGGACTTGAGACAGCTAAGAAGTATGATAAGGACGAGATGAAGGAAATACTTGAGGTACTTGCTTATGAGTCCGATAAGTATGGAGTTATATTAAGAGCTAAGGGAATAGTTGCAGGTACAGGCGCTGACTGGATATACTTTGATCTTGTACCGGGTGAGTACGAGATTAGAGATGGCAAGCCTGATTATACCGGTAAGCTTTGTGTAATCGGAAGTGAACTTAAGGAAGATATGCTTAAGGAACTCTTTAAGCTTGCGTGAATCAAACAATGAAGGGATAGATTAAAATGAAAAGTCAGGAACAGATAGAAGAAATACCTATTTATATGTTTCTTGGTTTCTTGGAAAGCGGTAAGACAACCTTTGCCAAGGAAACGCTTATAGATAGAAATTTTACCGAGGGTGAGCCTACACTTTTACTTGTGTGTGAGGAAGGAATAGAGGAGTATGATGTAGACGACCTTAAGAAAAGAAATATATTTGTTGAGTATATTGAGGATAAGGATATCAATACTGAACATCTGCTTGATTTGCAGGATAAATATAATCCTACAAGAGTTATGATTGAATATAACGGAACATGGAAGATGGAAAAGCTTTTTTCTGTAAGAGTTCCTAAGGGATGGACAATAGTTCAGGTTATAACCTTTGTGGATGCACAGACCTTCGATGTATATATAGCCAATATGAAGGCCATGATGATGGAACAGCTTTCTACAGCTGATATGATTATCTTTAACAGATGCGATGAAAATACAAAGAAGGCTGAGTACAGAAGAAGTCTTCGTGCTGTCAACAGAAGAGCACAGGTTATATTTGAAAATAAGGATGGTTTGGCTGAAGTCGGGGATGATGAGGTATTTCTTCCTTATGATATTAATCAGCCGGTTATCGATCTTGAGGAAGAGGACTTTGGACTTTTCTATATAGATGCCTGTGATAATCCCGATAAGTATGTAGGCAAGAAGGTACATTTTAAGGCTATGGTTCATAAGCCTAAGGAATACAATGAAAATGAATTTGTTCCGGGAAGATTTGCTATGACCTGCTGTGCGGATGATATAGCATTTGTTGGCTTTAAAGCATATTATAAGGGTGCGAAAAAATTAAAAGACAGGCAATGGGTTATGGTCACCGGTGAGGTTGGAAAGGAATACTATCCTGAGTTTGAAGGAGACGGTCCTGTTATTAAGGTTTCGGAGGTTGCCATGACATCACCTGCAGCCGAAGAACTTGTATACTTCAACTAAACAGATATTTAAGTATTTCATGGGGCGTGAGCCTTGTCACATCTTTATTTGATACAATTATCAGACTACACATAAAAATGTACTAAGCATAGCGTGAGCCTTGTTATATTTTACGAAAATTACAGACTGTATATAAAAATGTGCTTAGCATGGCGTTAAGTAACACGTGCCATGCGAGTACATTTTTATATACAGTTGTAAACTTTAGTATGTGACAAGGTTCACGTCCGTGAAACGTTTATTTGTTCACAATAAAAACAAATTTTCATCAAAATTCTGTCAAAAAATAGATTTAATATATGTCTAAATTAAAGATAATAATTTAAGTTTTACTTAATGTATCCTTGCTATTATAAGGATACATTCAATGACGGAAAGGAAGTTGATTTTAAAATGAAACAGGAGACATTAAAGAAAACAAGTAAGACAGGCAGATTTTTTAAGAAAGCAGTTGCGGTTGTTACGACTGCAGCAGTATTTGGAGGAGTTGCCGGAGGAGTATTTAATCTTGTGGCATCGGACAAGCTTAATGGAATTACGGAAAAAAAGAATATAAGTGAGATTGTAAGTGAGACATTGGATGACCTTGAAAATTCCGGTGTTGCAGATGCTAAAACAGATACATCAAAGGATGAAGAAAAGACAACAACCGATGAGATAATTCAGACAGCATCTACAGTCGATAATAATTCTTTATCAAGTGGAACACTTGATGTTTCAGCTATCGCAGAAAATGTTATGCCATCTATAGTGGCAATAAATGTTAAAGGTGTTGAACAGATAAATCAGGGTATGTTCGGTACATACGAATATGAAACTGAAGGTGCAGGTTCAGGAATAATAATAGGAGAAAATGATACAGAGCTCCTTATAGTAACCAATAACCATGTTGTTGCATCTGCTGAAAACGTATCGGTTGTATTTTCCGATGGTGAGAGCTATGATGCAAAGGTAAAAAGTGTTGATTCAAGCTATGATTTAGCTATAGTGGTTGTACCGTTGGAAACTATATCAGATGATACAAAGGATGCAATAAGAGTAGCCAATATAGGCAGCTCTGATGACCTTAAGGTTGGTGAACAGGTTGTAGCCATAGGAAATGCTCTGGGCTACGGACAGTCTGTTACGACCGGTATAGTAAGTGCTAAAGAAAGAACTACAGATACCAATGATTTGCCTCTTATTCAGACTGATGCAGCTATAAACCCGGGCAACAGTGGCGGTGCACTTCTTAATATGAATGGTGAAGTAGTAGGAATCAATTCCTCAAAATACGCTTCTACTGAGGTTGAAGGAATGGGCTATGCAATTCCTATGAGTGAAGTAGAAGAGATAATAGATGGAATGGTTTCAAGAAAAACTAGAGAAAAGGTTGACGAAAAGTATCAGGCTAGTCTTGGTATAAGATGTGGAACCGTTACTTCAGAAGCTTCTGAGCTTTATGGTATTCCTGCCGGAGTACTTGTTTCGGAGGTTTTGGATGGATCAGCAGCTGAAAAGGCGGGAATTAAGAAAAATTATGTTATAACCAGATTTGATGGCCAGTCGGTATCTACAGCAGAAGGCCTCGTAGATATGCTTGAGTACTACAGAGCCGGTGAAAAAGTCGAAGTAACTGTAAAATATATGAAGGATAACGAATACGTTGAGGATACAATAGTAGTGAAGCTTGGCAGGAAAAACTAATCCTTCCTCACGGTATACTCCGGTTTCCCGCATAGAGTGGGTATCATGTTACCGCGTATATATAACTTCACACCATGAAGTTTTTCCAAATAGAAAAGTATATGAATAAGGCTGATACACAACTTGTCATCAATTTGCTAAATCAATAAGCTCAATTCCTTTATCTTCGCACGAAATCGAGAACTCGCTACGCTCAGACAGCTCGATTTCTGAGCGAATCTATGCGGATTCTCGATTTTGATTTAACGCAAATCGGACAAAATGTTGTTGTAGCAGCCTTTTCATATACTTTCCTATATAAAGATTATTAAAGTGTGAAGTCATATATACGCGGTAAACAGATACCCACAGCTTAAAATCGCGTTTTTAACGCGGTTTTAAGCTACCGGTATGAATGCTTCTGCCAACAGGAAATGCTTTGTAAACTTAATTATGACAGAAAAAGAAAAAAGATAGGCTGTTACAACTTTTCGCCCGATTTGTGTAAAATAAGCAACGAATACTTGAAGATATTCGCTCAGAAACCGAACTGTTTGAGCGAAGCGAGTTTTCGGTTTCGTGCGAATATCGAAAGTATGAGTGCTCTGATTTCACAAATTGATGGTGTGTTGTAACAGCCTATCTGTTTTTCTTTTCTGTCTTAAAAAGACTATATGACATTTCCTGTTGGCAGAAGCTTTCATATCGGTCATCATGCGGGAAACCGGAGTATACCGTGAGAGAGGGGGTTATACAGCTTCTTCGCTGGTGGACTGCATGTTTTTGCGGGCGGTTGCAAGCATGAGCTTGATACGGTTAACCTGATTAACTTCGGAGGCTCCCGGATCGTAGTCGATTGCGACTATGTTGGCTTTAGGGTATGATTTTCTTAATTCTTTGATTACGCCCTTGCCTACTATGTGGTTAGGGAGACATGCAAATGGCTGACAGCAGACTATGTTGCCGGCACCGCTCTTTATAAGCTCAACCATTTCACCTGTTAAGAACCAGCCTTCACCGGTCTGGTTGCCGATTGAAACTATAGGTCTTGCATAATCGGCAAGCTTGGTTATATGAACAGGTGGTTCAAAACGATTACTCTTTTTTAGTTCATCACGAAGAGGCTTACGAAGAACTTCAAGTGCCCATATACCAAGGTTGGCTTTGTTGGCTGAACTCTTGGATTTGCCTAAAAATTCATATTTGTAATTGTTGTTATAGAAGCAGTACATGAAGAAATCAAGTAAATCCGGCATAACTGCTTCGGCACCCTCTGATTCAAGAAGCTCAACTAAATGATTGTTGGCAGATGGGAGGAATTTAACAAGAATTTCTCCAACTATACCTACACGTGGACGTCTTTCCTCTTCGTTGAGTGGGAGATTGTCAAAGTCGTGAATTATGCCTTTGATAATCTTCTTGTATCCGCGTCCTCCGTCTTTAATACTCTTTATACATATTTTTTCCCATTTCTTATGAAGCTTATCGGCAGAACCTTTAACCTTCTCGTAAGGTCTTGTTCTATATAAGACTCTCATAAACAGGTCGCCGTATATAATTGCCTGTAAAGCAAGCTTAACGGTTTTAATGGTAAATTTAAAGCCAG
>JAFUEG010000216.1 GCA_017464045.1 Lachnospiraceae bacterium | reverse complement strand
TACCTACAGAGCCGCCAAGTAGATACCCCGCCAGCAAAACCACAGCCAAAAGTATTACCTCAACTATGCCTATCGGAATCCTTGACATCCGCTTTCCGAGTCCCACCAAAAGTGCGTCCCTCGGTCCGCAGCATTGCTCAGCACTCATATATATCCACATACCAAGCGCCATAAATACAAATCCGACAAGCATTATAACAATCCCAAACCAAAGATTGTTATTTTCAGGAAACGGATTAAGGCTGTTATACATCTGCACAAAATTTCCCGTAAGAAGCGCATCAATTATCGTTCCATATCCTATCTTTTCTTTCAATAAAACATCTATCAAAAGAATAGTAACGGCTATGATTGTCATAGAAACACCATAGTTAAACGGCGTATGCTTTGCCACACCCATCCCCAGACAATCCCATGGTGCAAGCCCGATATTGGCATATATCGTCATATGGACTCCCAGCGCAAACACTATCAGCCCAAACACTATTTTTATCCATTCCAATAACAATCTTTTTCGTCTCATTATATCTACACTACACTCCGTACTCAAAATAATATATACCGGTTTTATTCTTCCGGAAATATCAGTACAGCCGGCTTATGATAAGTTCTTTCTTCTACAGGTGGAATTTCTTTATAATTATCATATGCAACATTAAGATATGCCTCATAATTTTCCGGAACAGGAACCTGTATATCTTCAAAATCAACATAATGAGGTTTGAAGAGATCTTTATATTTATATTGTGAACCGACCATTCCGCCTTTTCTTAATTTACACCATGTCATGTCGGTAACATAACCTTCTGCATCCTTTGGAGATACCGAACTGGCAATTTTAACATATTTCTTATACAATTTCGGTGATGTAATATGAAAAATTTTCAATATACCATGAATAAGAAAACATCCTGTTCGTGCCAAAACACGTTTCCAGGTTTTCATTTTAGGCGGCAACTTTGGCTTACCGTAACTTGCAAGCGAGCATAATCTGGCAAGCATAAAACACTTAAATGCCATTTTGTCTCTTTTTTTCTTATCTTGAGGCCAAAAATCCATAGGGAAAATATCTATAAATATTCCACTGTGGTATTTGATATGAGTATCCGTTTCTTCAACAAAGGTTGAATCCTTTCTTATTAATTTGCCAAAGGTCATTACATAATTTTTCGTAAATCTGGTTTCTAAAAATTCATATTTATCATCCAACTCTTTTTTTACAATTCTTACGAATTTTTCATAATCCTTTCGCGGCATCATAAAATCCATATCGTCGTCCCAAGGAATAAATCCGTGATGACGTATTGCCCCCAAAGTTGTACCAAATGATGTAACAAACATTAGATTGTACTTGTTACATATTTCAGCAAATTTCAGGTATATCCCCATTTCAATTTTCTTTACTCTCTCTAATTGTTCCGGTGTATATTCCATATCAATATCCCTTCTGTATCTATCCTTTCTTTTATAGTGCTGATATTTATTTGTTTTTCTTTATACCTAACATTTGTGTTATTAACAATCTGGCTTTTTTGAAATCCTCTGTCCTTGCATAAAACAGGAAATAAAGCACTGCCGGGATAACAACACAAAAAATCCCCTTTACTATTATCTCAATTATACCATTTACATTCAACAGCGAAGTTGCATAACATGTAACGGACGCAACAATTAAGGTAACAATTAAATATTTTAGTTGTGCCATAAAATATCCGCTTATTTTACATCCCTTAAAATAATAGATATATATAATTATTGCTCCTCCGATAAAGTTGAACAGGAAAAATGAAATCATAGTTGATAAAATTATACCCAACAGTCCAAAATGCCGTATAAATATCCAATTCATTAATACGTTGGCTACCGCCTCAATAATAGACAGATACCTTCCCTGCCACCATATACCTATAGCCTCCGCATATAATATTCTTATATCACTCATCCTAAGAACATAAAAATAAGCAGCGAACAATATAGAAAAATAAAACGACAAGGTCATATCTTCACCGACCCAAATCTTCATAAAAGGTTGATACAGACATAATAAACATATGGCACACCATCCACTGATAAGCATAAACATATAGTTAATTATTTTCATATCATTGTGGTTTTTCTCAACTGTCTCCATCGCAATACTGTTACCTATACCGCCGGCCATAGACGTTTTTATTACACCAATCAATATAACAACCGCATCCATAACATAATAATAATTTCCGTATATTGCAACAGCCTTAAGTCCTAAATACGCTGAGACAAACATGGAATCAAAGGCGTCTCTTGAATATGAGGCAATCTTTCTGACCATTAATCCGGCAACCTGTTTTTTAATATCTTTTTTAGTTTGATCATCTATTTCTCCATCTTCATAATATTGACCAAAAATCTGTTTTGATTTATAAGCACATAAGGAACTATATATAATAGATGATATCGGAACCATAATTGCATATAAATAATAGCTTTTAACCAAACATACGCTTATAATCTGAACAGAGTATAAAACCACATATGTCACAATATGCATACGTCCACATATGTCTTCCCTTTGAAATGCAGCAAGAAGTGCTTTTCTATTCGGAAACAAAAAACAGTTTATACAGCAATTCGCC
>JAFUEG010000215.1 GCA_017464045.1 Lachnospiraceae bacterium | reverse complement strand
ATTTTACATGTTGCAGGCTTAATAGTTTTCTATGTAGTTGATTGCATCTTCACTAAAGGTTGTTATTGTTTCTCCATTAACATAATTAGAATCAAAAAGTGAAACCCCACCATATAAGTTGTCATCTAAATCATGGTTATAAGCTTCATACACATTTGTCAGTGAGCTATACATCCTGTCAGTATCACCGGAAATTTGTTCTACAACTTCGTCATCACCGTTGTAGTATGTTTCTATATCTACATATGTGTGCTCAAGACCACTTCCTTCGAGATATTCTATAAATTCATATTCTTCTACTGTTGTGGAAATATTAAATTGATACCAAGATTTTTTTATACACAGCTCCGGTATACCATTGTTGTCATAATCAACTAATTTAATAAGTACAAAAGGCTCCCATACATTAACTGAAGAAAGATCCCACTCAAAATCTTCACTCTCAATACTTAATGTGTTGATATCACCATAGTTGTTTCTCAGATAGTCAATATATGCTTGTCTCCATGGAACATCATCAGTTATATCCTTTTTTTCTTCCTTTTCATAATTGTTTATGTAGTACTCAACCCTTCCAATCTCAGCGGAGGAACCATCATCATTTATTAGAGATAAATCCACACCACCTCTAGGCAATTCTTCATCTGACCAAAGATAATTGCAGTCTCTAATCTCATAAGTGTGTATAGCATCATTGTTTTCTCTAATCTCAGTCTGCGAATTAACATGATTACCATCATAAGAATAGCAAGTTAAAGCAGCATTTATCCCGACATTTATATGTGATTTATCATCAAATTCTTGCGAACCATCATCCACAAATGTATAAAAACTCCACAAATAATATAGCTCAGGTATTCCATCTCCATCTTTATCATAGAGCTTCATCGAAATCATATAGATTTTGTCAATAATGTCACCATTTATCCCGTTGTTATCACTACCTATTGCCGAAGTATAGTCCATCTCTGTAGGGATAGTATATATATTAAGTATATTATTATCTCTAAGATAATCTATATATGCCTGGCGCCATGATTCATCTGCTGCTGCATTCGTCGTCTCTGCTTCCGTAGTAACTTCCCCGGAAGTATCTGACGCTGCACTTTGTACAACAGGCTGCTCGGTAAAATCAAAGCTTATTGATAACTCCTGTGCCTCAGAATAATTTTCTGATGCCTCCTCAAAAATCTCTACTTCCTGTATAATCGGTTCATAATTAGGAATCTCTGCCTTAATCTTCCATTTACCCGGTGCAAGCTGTGCAACTGCCTTATTTCCGGTTATCTCTAAATCTACTACCTCATCATCCTTTTCTGCCGTAATCTTTACATCCGATAAATCCACATCATCCTTCACAAGTATCTGCAGATCAAAGACTACCTCTACTGTCTTTACGTCTTTTTCTCCATCATCCTTGCCTTTATGACTGATGAAGAACCATATGCCAAGTCCTGCTGCTAAGAAACAAACCAGTACCGATATACCTACTATTAACCCCGTATGCTTTTTACGAGGTGATTTTACTTCATCTAACTCCTGATAAAAAGGAGCATTCCCTTCGTTAATCTTCTGATAAACAGAAGCATTCCCTTCGTTAATCTCCTGATAAAAAGAAGCGTTCCCTTCGTTAATCTCCTGATAAAAAGCTGTATTAACTTCATCAACTTTCTGATAAGCAGGTGCATATCCCTCATTAATCTTTTGATTAAAAGATGTGTAATTATCAGAGCTGAGCTCATTTGTAGGATTTTCTAAATTGATATCATCGCTAATCCCTACAGGAGCCCCACAGATATTGCAAAATCTGTCTACCGGACTTAATTCATTTCCACATTCATTACAGTAAGTTATTTTATCCATAAGCATTTTACCTCAGTTCATATAGTTTTTATATGCTTCATCATAATTTACTTTGATTCTTTTTTATTTTATATATTATTTATACAATCTTCTACTTAGCAAATATTTGCGCATCAAGGCGTGTGATAAATACATTTTAAATTGTATATACAAAAAATAATTCTAGCATTAATATACTACAAAATCAAGGATTTGGGGGAAACTGCACTATAGTATGACAACAAAAAAGCGATACAATGATAACAAATCTTATCAGTATCGCTTTTAGCCATAAATTATATCTAAATTATAAAAATCAGGTGTTTATTGTCTCCGTTACCTTAACTTTATTTTTTTTAAATATCTCTTCTATTTTTTTCTTATCTTCTCTATCACATACCAAAACGTATTGCTTACGATTTGCCCTTATTTTTAAAACTATTATGCTATCCCTGTCTTCCTCATAAACAAGCTTGTAACTTTTCATAAATTCCCATTCCAAAAATGTGGTATCTATAAGCGCTCCGTCCTCGGTTATCCCACTCTGTATCTTGGTCTGAAGTATTATGAAAAGCACCATACATATTACAGCCGGCAAAAAAATATAATAATGGTATGCAATCATGATAACTGCAAATAACAGTCCAATATTTGCCATAATAATCTCATAACCACTCATCTTATGATGAAGCCTGCTTGCTATAATAATTTCTTCCTGCTTTTTAATGGCTGATATACAAAGCCACACTGAAATACCAAATCCAAGAAAAAGCACCATACCGAGTATGGTTATCCAATATTTCCAATCCATAAATTAACTCCACAAATATGACATGGGAACAGGCACCTTGTCACATTTTGCTAACTCCGACCGTATATAAAAATGTACTCGCATGGCACGTGTTACTTAACGCCATGCTAAGCACATTTTTATATACTGTCTTCAAATATTGCTACCATGATATGACAAGGTGTCTGTTCCCATGTCACATATAATTCTTCTAACTGTTTATAAGAGTGTACATAACAGCCTTCTCAGCGTGGCGGCGGTTTTCTGCCTCATCCAAGATAAGGTCAAGATGCTTCATCTCCACACTCTTTGAAATCTCAAAGCCTACATGCATAGGCATATCGTGCATAACCACTGCATGACTACCCTCAAGGAAGGCATCATTTATCTGATATGGCATCATCTTAGCCATAATCTCTGCTTTCTTCTCTGCAAATTCAGGATTGTTGAAAAATTCCATATCAACCCATGTGTCGGTATAGAGGATATCCATTTCCTTTACATAAGTCTTTGCCTCGTCTATTGACATGGCAGGGTCCAGTTCAACATAGTGACCTGTAGCCTTTGCCTCTTCATAAAATGCATCGTCACATGCGGTATTGTTAACAAGCGGAGTAAGTCCGTAAAGTGTACCCTTTTTCATCTTCGCAAAAAATTCGACAAGTGAATTAAAAACATTATTCTTTGCACCAATATAAAGAAGCTTTACATCAAGGTTTCCGAAATGTTCGATTATAGTAAGCGCATCTGCAAGTATCTGGCACGGATGATAGGAGTTATCACAGCCATTTATAAAAGGAACCGTCACGTTCTTTCCGAAAAGCTCTACAGTTTCATTTTTAACAAGACGAGCCATGATTATATCTACATTTCTGCACACGTACTTAATCTCCGAAACCGGCTCTCCTAGTACGAAATTGGAATCCTCCCAAAGCTGATTGAAATACGTACCGCCAAGTTCGGTTATACCGGTTGTAAATGAAAGAAAAGTTCTTGTTGAACTCTTCTCAAACAAGGTATAAAGCTTTTTTCCCTTAAGAGACTCGCTGTACTTCTCAGGATTCATTTTCATATCCTGTGCAAGCTCGAGAATCTCCATTAGTTCATCAGCTGAAAAATTCTTGAAATTAAGCATATTCTTCATAATTAAATCTCCTACAATAAATTATAATATACAACTACCAGGTCGGATAAGATTAGACAAATCCATAAGCAGGTACTTTGAGGACGCCGGTACTTAGCGAGGTCTTTTCGAGCTTAGTATCGCTGCGTCCGAGAGTAGCGAGAGCGTGCCTGCGATGGATTTAGTCTAATCTTATCCGACCGTCATACTCCATCATACTATAAATACGATTTTAATTTGTCAGCCATATCGGTGCGCTCCCACGGGAGGTCTACATCGGTTCTTCCGAAGTGTCCGTAGGCTGCTGTCTGCTTATAAATAGGTCTTCTTAAGTCAAGCATCCTGATTATGCCTGCCGGTCTTAAATCAAAGTTTTCTCTTACGATTTCAACGAGCTTCTCATCTGATATTTTGCCTGTTCCAAATGTATCTATCATAATTGATGTAGGCTTTGCAACACCGATTGCATATGAAAGCTGTATCTCACATTTATCTGCTATACCTGCTGCCACGATATTTTTTGCAACGTATCTTGCAGCATATGCAGCCGAACGGTCAACCTTGGTACAGTCCTTTCCGGAAAATGCTCCGCCGCCATGACGTGCATATCCACCATAGGTATCAACTATTATCTTACGTCCTGTAAGTCCGCTGTCTCCGTTTGGTCCGCCGATTACAAATCTTCCTGTAGGGTTTATAAAGAATTTAGTGTTTTCATCTACCATATTCTGAGGCAGTATCTCGGCAAATACGTAGTTCTTAATATCTGCGTGAATCTGCTCCTGAGTTACCTCTTCACCATGCTGGGTTGAAAGAACAACGGCATCAAGTCTTGACGGCTTGCCTTTTTCATCGTACTCTACAGAAACCTGTGTCTTTCCGTCCGGTCTAAGATAAGGAAGAGTTCCGTTCTTTCTGACCTCCGTAAGTCTTAACGCAAGCTTGTGTGCAAGTGAGATAGGATATGGCATAAGCTCAGGTGTTTCGTTGGTAGCAAAACCAAACATCATACCCTGGTCACCGGCTCCAATTGCTTCTATCTCATCATCACTCATTGTATTTTCCTTTGCCTCGAGTGCCTTATCAACACCCATTGCAATATCTGATGACTGCTCATCAATTGCAGTGATTACTCCACAGGTATCGCAGTCAAAACCGTATTTGGCTCTGTCATATCCGATACCTCTTATAGTTTCACGAACTATTTTCTGTATATCAACATAAGCCTTTGTTGATATCTCACCCATAACAAGCACAAGTCCTGTTGTAATAGCTGTCTCGCAGGCTACACGGCTCATTGGATCCTGCTCGAGCAGCGCATCAAGTATGGCGTCTGAAATCTGATCGCAGATTTTGTCAGGATGTCCTTCTGTTACTGACTCTGATGTAAATAATAATTTCTCCATTTTTTCCTCCATAAAATTAAAAGAATCCGGCAAGCAACCGGATTTGAAAACAAATATGCTCAAATCCTCTTATTGCTCGACTACCATTTAGTATCGCTCAGGTTGGCACCTTCCGACCGGGTCGGGGTTGCCATGGCTTCGCAGTCCCTTATGACTCCACCATTCTGAATAAGAGAGTTCTCTTATAAAATATAAACATACATTACATTATATATTCCAATTTGTCAAGTGATATAACAAGGGAGACAGGCATCTTGTCACATTTTATAAGTTTTCCAGTACATCAGATAAAAATAGGTCTATATGTTAGCTAGTCATCAATTTGCTAAATCAAAGCGTTCAATTCTTTATAGGTGCTAAAAATCGAAAACTCGCTGCACTCAAACAGTTCGATTTTTTTAACGCACCTATATGCGAATTTTCACTTTTGATTTAACGCAAATCGGACTAAATGCTAACATATAGACCTATTTTTATCTGATGTACTTTAAACATGATGTGACAAGGTGCCTGTCCCCTGTTACACCACTTGACAAATTGGAAAATCCCCACAGCCGAAATTCTTCAACCATGAGGATTTTTACGTATATATAGGGGTGTACTATAATCTTTTTTTAATTGCCTTTGCGAGTTCATTTTGTGCTTCGCTTTCGGTCTCAAGCTGTTTCCATTTTACATTTACATCGTCACCCTTAAATCTTGGGATGATATGCATATGGAAATGATTTACCGTCTGTCCTGCTGCCTCGCCGTTATTCTGAACTATGTTGAGTCCGTCGCAGCCGGTCTCTTCTTTTATCGCTCTTGCTGCTATGGTTGCAAATGAAAATACCTTTGCCGCCATCTCCGCATCAAGATCAAATATATTATCGGAATGTTCCTTAGGAATGATTAGTGCATGTCCCTTATTGGCAGGTGCCACATCGAGTATGCATTTAAAATCATTACTTTCATAAATCGTAGCTGATGGGATTTCTCCCTTTGCAATCTTGCAGAATATGCAATCTTCTTTTATCATCTTCTTTACCTCCTCTTTGTGACAAGGCACACGCCGCATGTCACACTCTAAAGCCTCTTTTACTGTAATCCACACCTTCAAGACTTTCATTTAAGGTACCCTTACCATAGGTAAGTCCTGCATATACCTGATGTGTATTTTGCATTACAGGTCCCTCATCGTCTATCTCGTGCAGCTTCTCGAAGCCGGTACGAAGATTATCCATCATATTCTGACATCTGTCAAGCTCACAAGGCTGTCTCTTAACAGCCGAATCTATAAGCTTTGTATAAATGTATCTTAAAATATTCAGGTAGGTTCTGCCTTTTTCATCTGCGGGATTTATCGCAGACATCAGTTCATTATGTACCTTTTTGGCCTGATTAATATTTTTTAAATATTCATTTTTATCCTCTTTTTCATATGCTGAAAGTGCATCTTCAACATACACCTTTTCCATATCAAAAAGAATTAATATAAGTCCACTGTGATTTGCCTGTGTAATTCTTAAAGTAAATTCCTTTTTTAACTCGCTGGTCATCTAAAAACCTCCGCTACTGTAACAGCTGTAAAAGTGACTCCGGTCTTTCGTTAGACTTCTGCATCATTGAAATAGCTGCCTGTGAAAGCACATCCTGCTGTGTATAGTTTGTCATTTCCTCAGCCATATCCGTATCCATGATTCTTGAATAAGCTGCTGTTAAGCTTTCATTTTGAACAGCAAGGTTATCATATATATCATTTAATCTGTTTTCAAAAGCACCAAGTCTTGAACGAATATTTGAAACCCTCTTAACAGCCTCATCCAGTGCTTCAATTGCCTTTGATGCATATTCGTTGGTATACATTATAAGGTTATCTATCTTAAGTGATTTTGAGCTTACGCTAGGGATATCAAGTTTTAACTCTTCACCCGAATTT
>JAFUEG010000214.1 GCA_017464045.1 Lachnospiraceae bacterium | reverse complement strand
GGAAATAAGCCGGATAATATTCAGATTTTAAAAGAAGAAGGCTTTACAGTTCGTGAAATTGAGATTTTATCACAGGTATCTAAAAGTAGTGTATCACGTGAATTGAGAGGAAATATAGATGAATAAGATTTTACAATTAAAAGGGCATTTCGATAGTAATCCCAACGGTAGCAGACCGGGATCTGTTAAATTACCTCCGAATTCCGATGTAAGCGCAGATCATATTGATAAGCTTGTTAGCAGGTTAGAGAGTATATTGTCTACATGGAAAGAAGATACGAGGCTCGATGGAGCTTTGGTAAGTGTTCATTATAGAGATATTATAGCAAAAAGTAATAGATTGAAGATTATATTGGGTGAAGGAAGTAAATCACCAAATGAATCTATCAGAGGAGCTAAATTTGTAGGTGAAGGAAAAGAAAGGCACCATGTTTTTACACATTATGTGCCTTTAATTATAATTGAAAATTCTATAGATATACTTAGAAAGTGCGCCGGGTTAGTCAGAGAATTATATAATGGAATAATAACAGCAAGAGATATAGATATAATAAATAGTAAAAAAAGTGATGTCGGTGATATGAAAAGGTCAAATTTCTCAAAAGCTATAGTGGATGCTTACTATGTGAGGACATTTGATATCGATAAGCCGGATAGAATAGACAGTGAAAAGGAAGCAGTTATAACCTTATATAGAACTAAAGTCGGGACAAGAGAGATTTTAGAGTATTTGGATATCGATATAAACGATGTCAGAGTTATCGATGATTATACACTTTTACTTGATAAAAGACAGATAGAACTTCTATATAACAGTATGCCATATCTGATAGCTATGGGTGTAACTGACTGGTCAAATATAGATTATACAAGATATACAGGACAAGTTATTGAAAATAAAATCGAGATACCCAAGCCGTCAAATGAACCTATAGTAGGTGTCATAGATACACATTTTGACGAAAGTGTGTATTTTTCAGAATGGGTTGAATACAAAAATTGTTTAGGAGATATTATCGAGATAAAACCGGAAGATAGGGAGCATGGAACAGCAGTTGCATCAATCATAGTTGACGGCCCGACATTTAATCCCGGATTACAGGATAATTGTGGAAGATTTAGAGTAAAACTTTTTGGAGTATCTTTAGCCAAAGGATTTAGTGTATTTGGAATTTTAAGAAATATAAGAGAGATAGTTGCTAAAAACAGAGATATCAAAGTGTGGAATCTTTCACTTGGCTCGAATATGGAGATAGAAGAAAATTTTATATCACCTGCTGCGGCTGAGCTTGACAGGATACAGTATGAATATGATGTTATATTTGTAGTTGCCGGAACAAATAATGAGACTGACAGAAAGAAAATAAAAATCGGTTCGCCGGCAGATTCTCTTAATTCAATAGTTGTAAATGCAGTTTCTTTTAGTGGTAAACCGGCCTCATATACAAGAGTTGGACCGGTTCTTGATTTCTTCTATAAACCGGACATTTGCTATTATGGCGGTGACAGTGATGAGGCTATAAGAGTCTGTACACCATTGGGCGAAAAGATGGTTACCGGAACTTCCTTTGCTGCACCTTGGATTACAAGGAAAGTGGCATACCTTATCTATGTTATGGGATTGAGCAGGGAAATTGCAAAAGCTCTTATAATAGATGCGGCAGCAGGGTGGAACAGGCAGGATATATCATCATACGAAATGGGATATGGCATTGTTCCAATTAAGATAGAGGATATACTTAGTTCTAAGGATAATGAGATAAAATTCCTGTTGTCCGGAACTATCGATGATTTTGAAACCTATACATATAATATCCCTGTTCCGCAGGACGAAAAGGGCTTTCCTTTTTTTGCAAAAGCTACACTGGCTTACTTCCCTATGTGTGATAGAAATCAGGGTGTTGATTATACGAGTACAGAAATGGATATACATTTTGGAAGATTAAAGGAAAAAGATGGTAAAACGTCGATTTATCCTATAAATAATAATTATCAATCGGAAAATATGCTGATTAAGCTTTATGAATCAAATGCGAGAAAGTTATATAGAAAATGGGATAATGTAAAGCATATCAGTGAAGAACTGAAAGAAAGGTCAAAGTCAAGAACTGCTTTTGACTCAGCGATGTGGGGACTTAGTATAAAGACCAAAGAAAGAACTTCCGTCAAGGCGGGAATAGGACTTCAATTTGGAGTTGTAGTTACGCTCTATGAGATGCATGGCGTTAACCGTATCAATGAATTTAAAAAGCTTTGTATGATGAGGAATTGGTTGGTTAATACGGTGGATATAGATAACCGGATTGATGTTTATAATATGGCGGAAGAGGAAATTGAGTTGGAGTAGGGAAGTGTATAAAGGAAAAATAAAAAAGAACAGTTCTGATCCCTGATAAATGCGGTAACCTTCAGGATACGTCCGAAACGTAATTAGATAGCTGTTCTTGGGATTATGATAACATATTAGAGTGAAATTGCAAGGGAATTAAGAGGAAAAACAAAAATAGTCTTAGAAATTGAATTGGAGTAGAGGAAACATATGAAAAAGGGCGTTAATGTATTTTTGAATTAAAATATGTGCCACAAATCTTGAAAAAATTTGAATTTGTGGCACTGAATAATAGATGGAGGCTTCAATTTGGGATTGTGGTTAAACTTGTATAATAGTAAGGAGATAAAGGTATGGGAGATATACTTGTAATTGGAAATGGATTTGATTTACATCATGGGATGAAAACAAACTATATAGATTTAATAGATTTTATGAAAAATATTCAGGATGATATCAACTATGTTGATAAAAAAATCCGAGATGTTTTTGTTCCATATTTTAATAATGATTTTTTGACATATTGTATTAGAAATTTGAATTATGCACCAAATAAAACATGGATTGATTTGGAAATTGAAATTAAAATAATAATTGAAAAATTATTGAACTTTTTAGAAAGAGAAAGTGAAAGAAAATTTAGTAGTATTCAGGATTACAAAGAATATAAATACAGTTATAATACTAATGATTCAATTCAAAGAGTTTTATTAGAAAATATCAAAAGCATATTTAATTTCAACGGGAAGGAATATGAAATTAATAAAAAATTTATTACAGCATGGAATACGATAGATATGGGCGAAGTAATGAAAAATATGGAAAAGCAGTTAAGCAACATAGAGTCTGTATTAAGATTGTATATAAAATATGCAGAAAATATCTATAGAGATGTGACTAAGTATAAAATAGATGAACAAATAAATATGATTTCACCGGATTATGTTATAAACTTTAATTATACTGATACAGTATCTGAAATCTATAATATAGATAAAGATGATATTTGTTACGTCCATGGCAGTATTGAAAAAAATAATATTGTTCTTGGATATGATGATAAAAATGAAAGTGATGAAGATATAGTATTTAAAAAGTATTATCGTCGAATTATAAAAAATACAGATTTGGTTGATTGGAAAAGGTTGGATCAATCGGATGGTTATGGCGGATATAAAGAAAAAAATATACATTTTTATGGACATTCTTTAGATATAAGTGACGAAGATATATTGTGTAGATTAATGACAACAGGAGCAAAAAAAATAATATATTATACGGATAATGTTGATTATGCAAGAAAAATAAAAAATGTTATTTTATTATTAGGGAAAAACGAAGCATTAGATAAAATTAATAGAAAAGAAATAGAATTTGTAGAAATAATAAACAAATAATAAACATTTTATTGAGCAATTGATATTGTAAAATTATTAATACCAGAGAGCTTAGTCAGCACTCAGTGTATGGATAGTTGGGACGAATGAAGTTGGGACACGATCCCTTTAG
>JAFUEG010000213.1 GCA_017464045.1 Lachnospiraceae bacterium | reverse complement strand
TATGAGTAGAAAAGAGAACGGTGGTTCTGTCCTTTACCGAAAGAAGTATATCAAGTATTTCCTTTCTTCCCAAAGGATCAAGCGCAGAGGTCGGTTCATCACAGATTAAAAGCTTCGGCTCACCCAAAAGTGCCTGTGCTATACCAAGCCTTTGCTTCATACCTCTTGAATAACCCTTTATGCGGTGCTTTTCCTTATCAAGTCCGACAGCACTTAAAAGCTCGTCACTTCTTTCTTTTATAGCCTTCTTATCAAGACCTGTTATCTCTCCACAGAAGTTAAGGTATTCTCTCGCATTCATAAACGAATAAAACTCAGGTACATCCGGAAGATAGCCTATATATTTATTGGTTTTTGTCTGACCGTAAACAACAGTTTCGTCAGCAACCTGTATCTTTCCCTCATCTGCCTTGATAAGGCCGAGGATATGCTTCATAGTTGTGGTCTTACCGGCTCCGTTTTTGCCGATAAAGCCAAATATACTATGCTCCGGTACCTTAAGTGTAACACCCTTAAGTACCTCCTTATCACCAAACCTTTTATGAAGATTTTCAATACTTAAAACTTCCAAATTATTCGTCCTCCTTGCCAAGAACAAAATAAAGTATAGGTCCTATAAATTCCATGCCGACTATGGCAACTATGACCCACAAAAGTCTGTTTCCCCTCTTATAATTTTCATGTGTAAATATATGATGTAATGTAACTATAAGCAAAATAACCTCCGCTATCACAAGTGGTATGATAAACGGTAAATACTCCATTAATTTATCCATATAAACCCTCCCTATTAGTTCAATCAAATTATCCTTTATTTAGCCTGTTCACTCAAGCTCAAAGCTACTGTCTCAACACAATACCCCTTATATCCACAGCAGTTACAAGTAAGCTTTCTTAACCTCGGAGTATGTGGTGCCAAAAATCCTTCTATATGCTTTGCCTTAAATATGTTATGACATTCAGGGCAAATATAAGCAACCTTTTCAAAATAATACTTACTTATTATTAATCCAAAAACAAACTCAAACGGTAAAAATGCAACAAATGGAAACCAGATTCCTTTTACTATCCATAAAATTATAAGTGAAATCTCAATTATCTCAATGGGTAATCCTGCTCCCCAAAAAAGTACACGGTGAATTTTCTTCAACCGTTTCTTATTTTCCATCATATAAGCTATGTCACCTATGGATTCGACTGAAAAATTATCCATACTTTTAAGTTCACGCTTAATTACTTCTACCTTGTTAAGCTTTTCCTTTTTTTCTTCAAGCTCTTCAAAAAGAAGCTTCTGTTGTTCATTAATCAATACTGAAATAACCTTTTCCGGATGCTCATCATTTAAAAGTTCACCAATTCCTTTAATTGAAATTCCTACATCTCTCAAAAAACATATAATTCTTAATTTTTTTAAATCTTCATCCAAATAAAGCCGCCTTCCTCCCTCACTTAATTCACTTGGAGAAAGGATGTTTCTTGAATCATAATACTGAACTGTTCTTACAGTAACATTACAAAGCTTTGCTAACTCTCCAGTCGTATATTTTGACACAGCATTTACACCTCCTTTAAAGGTGACATTACCATATTACGTAACGTAATAAGCAAGTTTTTTATTAATTATTATATAAAAAATTTAAAAAAGCCGCCAAAACGGGTAAACGTATTATATAAATTAACCCATTATGGCAGCAACCAATTTATTTTGTCCTTTCTTCTATGTAATTTATCTCAAGTGTTTTATCTCCTATTGATTCTTTCAATATATCCTCAATAACTGCCTTCGTTTGTTCATCAGCCTTTTCCATGAGCTCATAAACCTGAACTTTACCTGCAACATCTTCCTCTGCAGCCAATATAGCATCCTTTATATCGTATTTATCACTCCAGTTAAATATGGAGTGTAATTCATCATAAAATTCTATTGAGTCAGTATATACTTGAACCGATAAAATCTTAGCATGTGGAATATTTACAATAACCTTATCATTTGTTACTTCAATCTCCATTTCCGATAAATCGATTCCGGCTTTTACACCTGCTGTATAAATCATGTTAAACCCTGTTTGTGTTATAAAAGGTATATTACCTTGTGAATATACTATAATGCCGGTATATTCCAATTCAGCAGTTGCAAGCTCACTTATATTTTCAAGTTTTGCACTTATAAACGCTTCGTCTATCTTCGCTTTCTTTGGTGTGTGAAGCTTTGCAGAAATATTATATGTAATTATTACGGCGATTACAAGAATGAGTAACATCCATGCTTTGTTTACAACATTTTTCATTTTTTCTGAGCTGTCATTTTTATTAATCTTTTTTTCAAGCTCTTTCATAAATTCTTTTTTTTCTTTTTCTGTCATACAAACTCCATTTTATCACTGAATATCATTAACTTTAGTGAAAAATTTATTTAATTCAATTATAGGAATCGGACGGGAATATTTATATCCCTGCAGATAGGAAGCAGACATATTAATACATCTCTTCTCGTCACCGTCATTTTCTATACCCTCATAAAGTACAGAGTAATTAAGCTCGGAAAACATACCTGCAAGGCTCTTAACCATTTTCTCCGAACGTTCATCCGAATCACTGGCAAGCACAAGCGATCTGTCAAACTTGATAATGTCAAACGGAAGCTCCATGATACGCTCCATATTGGAGTATCCTGTTCCGAAATCATCGAGGTAAAGCTTGATTCCTCTATCCTTAAGCTCTTCTATCTTAGTTTTCATCAAGACGAAATCACTGTCATTTCTTGACTCTGTTATTTCAACGGCAATCTTTTCATTTGGAATACTGCTTTCTTCGATTATCTTATCTATATCACTTGTAAATTCTTCATCACGAAGCTCCATAACGGATACATTTACCGAAATACGATTTACATCATATCCCTCATCCATCAGATATTTAATCTCATCACAGGTCTTCTTAAGTATAATCTCTGTAAGCACATGGATAAAGCCATGCTCCTCGGCTATCGGTATAAACTGATCCGGAAAGACCATACCTATATCCGGAAGCTTGAGTCTCATAAGCGCCTCAGCCGTGTCATAACGACCGGTTTCTATATTAAATACAGGCTGGCAATAGGCCAAAACCCTGGTATCATTTAAATCATGCTTTTTATAAATATCCGTAAGCTCTTCAAGTATATATTCATATTTGTTGAATTCATCTACATCCTCTATACCGACGATATATACGGAATTAAGCTCCATCTTTCTATGAATATTTGATATAAAGCTTACATATTCATTTTTCCTGCTTATCTCTTCAATTGATTCACCGATTATAACCTTATAATCCATCTGAAATTTGTCATACTCTACCTGGAACTGGTTAAGTATTTTATTTAAGCGGTTTTCATGATCGGGATTAAGATTTTTTGGAGCAACCAAAATCACATGTCCGTTACTGATTTGAAACAGAACCGCCATTTTAAAGAACTCACTGTCAAATCTACGAATTGTACTCTGTAAATCCGCAGGCAATACCTTACCCTCAGCATCATAATCCGGCAGATAAAGACTCATAAAAAGGAAATCCTTTTTCTTACGGTAATTGTATTTTATAAGGTCCTGCATAGCCATCACATTTACAGCTCCGCTTTCAATGTCATACGAGGTCGAATGGATCAGATAAAACATACCAATTACAGGAAATAAAAATGTGGCTACCGTAAACGAAGACTGTCCATGTCTGCCCTGTGCAAAAAGGACTAAAAAGGATACAAACATAGTTCCGTAAAAACCGTTCATTATCTTTTTATATATTCTGTCCTTATATGCAATCATCAGATATGAGATTTCAACCACAAAGGCTATATAGCCAAACATAAAGATATTTATACCTGATACGGAAGTTCCATTTTTATTCAATCTGAAGCCTGTGCCCATTACCGTCGTAACAATATCTGTTATAATAACGGTAAGATAAATCAATGATGCAATTATCATAATAGGAACTTTTCTATGTCTCTCAAGATGCTGAATCTCAACGATATACACTATATAAAGAAGTAAAATTGAAAACAGAACTGCATGATAAATAACTCTTACAACATACACAGCTGTATAATTACCATCATCAGCATTGGTATATAAAACATGATGAATAATGTCACACATAGAAGCGGCAACAAGATAAAATATCATATTAAGAAAAAGACTGAAATTTTTTGTCTTATTTACATAGGATGTGGCAACCAAAATAATCATAACCATAGATACGGCTATGACTATGATATCTCCTACAGGAGAATAATTGTCAAAATATAACTGTTGTCCCATCCTGTTTCCTCCATGAATCCTTATCTTTTCGGTATCTGATTCCAAATGTGACGAATATCCGGAATCAAAGCGCCATTCCTTTGGCTTTTTGTCTATTATATTATAACTAAAAAGCGTTAATTACGCAAACATTTTATGTAAATCTAATTATCTTTTTTATTTATAACATTTGTGCTGTTATTTGCTCTTTGATAAAAGCCATGCCATTATGTGAATAGCCTGCTGAAACTCTCCTTTTTCTATCATGGATTCTATCTCTTCGGCGGTGTATTTTCTAACATTCAAAAATTCCGTATCATCCAGATTCTGTCCTGAAACCTTGCGGCAGTTTTTCGCCTCAAAAACATAGGCATAATTATCTGCTATGGTTGCATTGGACGGAACTGTTATAAGGTGTCTCCATTCATCGGATACATAACCGGTTTCCTCTTGCAGTTCTCTCTTTGCAGCCGCAAGCGCATCCTCTGCTACCGCCTTATCATTTGCTCCGTATTCCTTGCCGTCAGTACGCTCTATACCACCGGCCGAAAACTCAGTAGTAACCTGCTTTATACCATATCGAAATTGTCTGACGCAGATATATTTACCCTCTTCATCAGAGGCTACTATAACCACGTAATTTCGTCTGCTGTAGGTATAATACGGCTCAAATTCCGTACCATCCGGAAAGCGAAAGGCCGAACGCCGGAAATCAATCCACTCATCCTTTATGATATGTTCAGTCCTTATCTCTTCCCATATAAGATTTTCATCTTCATTATTGTTTTTATTCTGACAATTTATACCGGTATCCATATTAAATAATCTCCTACAAACTAATTAAATACTATCTTGCTCTCCTGTCATGTGCCTTGTAATAATCCGATTTATCCTTATACATCTTTGATTCTGCACTTACAATCAGAGTATTTATATCCACATCTTTAGCATCATGAAATTCAAAGCCCACAGCTGCATGATAACCCTGCTCTGATACCTGTGCCCTCATTTCTTTTATTTTATCTTCCACCTCTGCTTTTGACAAATCAAGAACAAATGCCACATATTCATCTCCACCAACACGATAGGTATCCTTTTTGCCAAACTGTTTTTTTACAACATCAGCTATGTACTGAAGCATCTCGTCACCGGCCTTATGACCCTTTGTATTGTTAAGCTCATGAAGTCCGTTGACATCAATGTATATACAGCCGATAGATTTCTTATAAATAGATGGATATGTTTCAAGTCTCCATTCATAACAGTTTCTGTTGTTGAGACCTGTAAGCTGGTCGGTTTCACTCATGATGTGCAGCTTATTTTCAAGAACATATCCTCTTATCTTCGCCCTATAAACTACCGACTCGGAAAATACAGCTAAAACACCAAATATTATCGCATCAGTAATATCAACAGATAAAATCGAACCGGTCTTGGTCTGACATGCCATTATAATAAAAGCTATTATATAAAATATAAGACTTGAAGCCATACGTATTGGTCTGTCAACAAATATAAGAGGTACGAAAATAAGCATAACCATAAAGGTTACTGTCTGCTGGTCAGGTCTTGTCAGTGTTGCAATGGCAATTCCATATATCAAAAATACCGATATAGCCATGTAAACCGATACATATGTAAGTGCAGGTATCTTTTTAGATAAAAGAGCAATTACAATCTGTATAATTGAAAAAATAACACCAAAGATATAAACAGGCTTTGAGCCTGAAAATCCATCCAGAAAAAAAGAAAGCAACAGCATTATACTGATAAGGATTGAAGCTCCGGTTGCAAAAACAAGCGCTGTAATTCTATTGGAGGCTTCAAGCCTGTCCTTAATGCTGTGATAGCTTTCTCTGTCTGTATCTCCGTAAAAGGCATACTCTTTTATCTTTTGCCACATAAAATATCCTCCTCGATAAAACAAATGTAAAAAAGTTGCAAAAGATATTTTATCATAAAATTATTTTATTGGATAGTCTTTTTATTATAAATTATGTAAACCATGAGCAGTTCGTACTCTCTCTCATTTGCTAAAAAGAATCTACCTAGTCATAAATCATACTATGTCATTCAGTGTTTCACCTATATCTCCGTCTATGCATATGGCTCGTTCTTTAATTACCTCCGGTGCAAACGCCTCTCCGTAATTGATGCAGGCATAAACTGCACTTAGATTTGCCGCTGTCATCTGCCAGAACGGATACTTGATTATGACCGGTGTATTGGCTCCGACTCCAAGCTCAAGATAGAGCACATGCATATCCTCGTGTCTTCTTAAAAAATCCGAATAACGGGATGAAGCAAGCTTCCAGCCCTCGTCCTCCACAAATGTATCATCTGCACGAAGATTCATGGTCACATCACTTCCGTCATCAGGACATTTAGGTATAAGCTCTGTTGGGATTCTCATAGACAGCTTTCCATCCTCAGGTACTTGGAACACACCATTTTCATCCCTTACAAAGCCCTGTGACTCCATCGCCTTCATAACCCATTCTTCGTTGTCGTAGGTTTTGTTTAGCTTGGAATTAACACTCTGGAAAAGGCCGTAGTCTCCCTGCGTATAAAATAATCTCTTCTTATCAAAGCCTGCTCTCTGGAACTGATGGTCAACATTTGTAGTTATTACAAAATAATCCTTTTTCGGTGTACTTGCCAAGTCATCGGTTTTTCTCCCATCCACCAGTTCATAAAGCCTTTTATATACCGGCTTCGGTGCATCTATATATCTGTTAAAATAAATGTGTCTTGACCACCACGCCCAAAGCGTCTCCTCATCCGGGAAAGGATAGAATCCTCCCGAATACATATCGCGTATGCCAAACCTCTTAGCAAAGTCAAAAAAATACTTTTCAAAACGCTCTCCGCTATAGGTAAATCCCGCAGAAGTGGAAAGCCCTGCTCCCGCACCGATTATAATCGCATCTGCCGTCTCTATCTCCTTTTTTAATCTCTTTATATTATCCTCACGTGAGCCTGTCTCACTTATTATCCTGTAGCTCATAGCATCAAGTCCTTTCTGTATTGTATCCCTATATCCATCTCTTTTTTTATTTAAGTAATCCTTCGTAATAGAATTTGTCTTCGTCTTTAAAAACATTAAATATCACCCTTTCCATACTACCCTCATGCTCTGACAGCCATTTCGTCACCGTATCAACCGCAATTTCTGCCGCACGCTCATTCGGAAAATGAAATACGCCTGTTGAGATACAACAAAATGCTACGCTTTTTAATCCATTTTCAAGGCACATATCAAGTGTATTCTTGTAGCAATCCGATAAATCCTTCTCAAGCTCCTTTGTAAGTCTTCACATCACAATAGGGCCTACTATATGAATAACCTTTTTTGCCGGAAGATTATAACCGTCCGTAAGCATCGGAACAGCAGTCGGCTGTTCATATTCCATACCATACTTTAATCTTAAATTATTCATCTTTTCATTGCACTCTGCTCTCATCTGAATTCCGCCAAATGTATGTATGCAGTTATCTATACAGGTGTGGCAAGGTTGAAAACAGCCAAGCATCTGACTGTTCGCAGCATTAACAATCGCATCCACTGATAGCCTTGTTATATCTCCCTGCCATATCGAAATCATATCCGCATAATTTTTATCGCTTCCGTACTCTTCCGATACGGTCTTTATATCTTTAATTTCGACTATACCTTTTTCAATGATAGCTTCCTTAAGATACTCGTC
>JAFUEG010000212.1 GCA_017464045.1 Lachnospiraceae bacterium | reverse complement strand
TAATCTGAAGCTTATTAATAACTTTATCCTGTTCAAGTAAGTCATTCATAAGTTTAGCATTTTCATTTTTCATGTTTGTAAGTGTATCAACAAGTGTGGATATATTTTCACTTCTGGATATTTCCTCACGTTTCGCAACAGAATATATACCCTTTTGAACCTTGGTAAGTTCGTTTTGTTTGTCGATATTTATTGAGGCTATATCATCAACCAAAGAAAGAATACTGTCCACAAGAAAATAAGTATCGATTACAACTATTAAAGAAATTGCAATGATAATATTTAGTTTGGCAGGATATGCAATTATCATATAAAAATCAACAAGCAAAGATGCTACAAAAGCAACGGCACTTACTGTTAATGTTGCACTCTTTTTATGTTTCATAATATCAACCTCCTATCTTTTAAATTACATTTAAAAATATTAAGTTTTGTGCATAAAAGCTAATATGTATTTTATTTACACTAAAAATGTATAAAGAGTGTTCCCGAGGCGATTCGAACGCCCGACCTACCGCTTAGGAGGCGGTTGCTCTATCCTGCTGAGCTACGGAAACATATAGTACTGTTTGTTTTATTTGACCCATATTATTATACAACTTATAGGTATAATTCACAAGTAAAATTAAGATAATTGGGCGTAGTAAAATTATATTTTTACATAGCCTTGGAGCCATATCTCTCCACGGAATCTTCTTCCTGGCAGAGGTTCACCTTCGAGGTCTATACTGTTAATTCCAACATTAATTAAAAAATCATAGGTTTCAATCAGAAGATTATAAACTGTTTCATCTGTGTAAGTGTTTTTTTCTTCTTGCACACTTAAAATGTTACCTATAATAGAGTAGTGATCACATTCTATTCCGCATGGCATAATAGAAGTATCTATTATGGAAAGAACATCTTCGTTTTTTACTCGTCTTGAAATGTTTTCATAGGTAATCATTTCATCATGAGCAAAGTAGTCAATTGCTTCCCTGTTGCCGCTTCTAATCGCATACAAAAGATTATCACGATAGCTTTTTTCTATAGTGTCAGTGATTTTTTGTATTTCATTTTTCTTTACTCCAAGGATTATTACTCCCTGTATCGACAGGGCAGAAAAACGTACTCTTGAAAAATTTTTATTGGAGTAATTAAACCATTTTGATTTTGCGTAATCAGATATGTTTTGCAGATAAAATATAAGCGACATACCAAGCCGGGTGTCTTCGCAGACACCGGCATAGGATTCCTTATCAGTTTGCTTTTCGATATAGATTCTTTCCATTTCAGTGTTTGAGCTTCCTTTAATATAAGGATAATAATGCTCAATAGATAAATCACCGTCTATACCATATTCACCTATAAGAGAAAGTCCGAAAGAAGGGCCAAAATCTTTCTCAAATTGTATAAGGGATGTATCTATACTTATAGTGGTAATCATCTTACGGTTAGGATTACGTAAAGCAGTAGTATATATATTTTCTAATTGTTTTCTGGTTTTACATTTACTGAAACCAACCGCTCTAAGATAAGAATGCATATAATCTCCTTAAAAATTTGATAATTATTGTTTTATAAAGCCCAATACTTCTTAAAATATATAACTTAGAAAAAGTACAAAAACATTATAAATCTCTATATATTTCGTGAAAATATTATTTTATAATAGATTTTCCTCCCATATATGGACGAAGAACCTCCGGAATATTTATACTTCCGTCTTCATTTAAATTGTTTTCTAAAAATGCGATAAGCATACGAGGTGGAGCAACTACAGTATTATTTAAGGTATGTGCAAAATATTTATTGCCATCCTTATCCTTAACTCTAATCTTTAATCTTCTTGCCTGTGCATCACCAAGGTTAGAACAGCTTCCGACTTCAAAATATTTCTTCTGACGAGGAGACCATGCTTCAACATCATAAGACTTAACCTTAAGGTCAGCTAAATCACCGGAACAACATTCGATAGTTCTCACAGGAATATCCATTGAGCGGAATAGGTCAACTGTATTTTTCCAAAGCTTGTCGAACCACATTTTGCTTTCTTCCGGTTTACATACAACTATCATTTCCTGTTTTTCAAACTGGTGAATTCTGTAAACTCCTCTTTCCTCAATGCCGTGAGCACCCTTTTCTTTTCTGAAGCAAGGTGAGTAGCTGGTAAGAGTCTGAGGAAGAGCATCCTCATCTGTTATAGTATTTATAAATTTACCTATCATGGAGTGCTCACTTGTACCGATGAGATAAAGGTCTTCACCTTCAATCTTGTACATCATGGCATCCATTTCTGCGAAGCTCATAACACCTGTAACAACATCACTTCTAATCATAAATGGAGGGATACAGTAAGTAAATCCTCTGTCAATCATAAAGTCACGTGCATAAGAAATTACGGCAGAATGAAGTCTTGCTATATCTCCCATGAGATAATAAAAGCCGTTGCCTGCAACTTTTCTTGCACTATCTAAGTCTATGCCGTTTAGCTTTTCCATAATGTCAGTATGATACGGAACTTCAAAGTCAGGGACAACAGGTTCACCGAATCTTTCAAGCTCTACATTTTCAGAATCGTCTTTTCCTATAGGAACAGTTTCATCGATAATATTAGGTATAACCATCATAAGCTTTGTAAGTTTTTCTCTTACCTCAGGTTCTTTTGCTTCAAGCTCGGCAAGTCTTGATGCATTTTTTGCAACCTCTTTTTTAACTTCTTCTGCTTCTTCTCTCTTGCCTTGTGCCATAAGTGCACCTATCTGCTTTGCTATGGTATTTTTCTTGGCACGAAGTCCGTCAGCTTCCTGCTGAAGTTCTCTTACTTCTTTATCCAGGGCAATAATTTCATCAACCATAGGAAGTTTGTTATCCTGAAATTTTTTCTTTATATTTTCCTTTACGATATCCGGGTTTTCTCTTACAAATTTAATGTCTAACATTTTAATTTCTCCTCTTATATAATGTCTTTATATATTACGTACATCAATTTCAACTTCATTTTCAGCGGGCTGTTCATTTTGAACATATGCCCTGTTTGTTGGTATGGTGTCATTGATTGGAATATCAAATTCGAAGTTTAAATCGTTGTCTGTATCATTTGTTAAATCGTCGATTTCTTCTTCAACGGTTTTTGCTTTTTCTATAGCTTCTTTTTCCTCATCGGAAAGGGGGATATATGATTCTCCCTTTATAATCTCCTTAGCATAGTTAAAACAGCCCTCTCGGGAATGCATAGAGTTAAATACAAAACCGGAATTATCATCATTTAAAAGAGCAATAACAAAACTAAGCTTACCGGCCATCTGTTCAAATGCATCGTATTTTACGATACCCATTTTACTGTAGCAGGATTTTAAACTGCGTTTTATTTCCTTGTGTTCTTTGGTTACTCTTTTTGCATTTGCCTTAACCTGATCCATTTCTTTAAAACGGACACGAATTATCTTTTCAAGGTCGGCACCTTTTTTTCCACTCATTAAAGCTTCATATTTTCTTGCCATAACGTTAAGCTTGTTTATGACAGCTATGAGCAATACTAAAAGTATAACCAATAACACGAGTAAAATAACGCAGAAAGTTTTAATATTAATTCCAAATACAGTTGTTTCCATATTAAAATACTCCGTTTTTAAATTATCTTGCATTATAAAGCATATGAGTTATTCTGTCTAAATCTTCTTCAGAATAATATTCAATTTCAATTTTTCCTTTATTTCGGTTAGATGCTTTTATTGTTGCTTTGGTACCAAGTGTATTTTTAAGCCTTTCTTCAATCTCCTTGTACAGGAATGAAATATCATCTGAAACAGCAGTTTCTCTTTTAGCAGTTCCGCCACGAAGAACTTTTTTAACATATGCTTCAGTTTCACGAACACTTAGTTTCTTGTCAAAAATATACAAGGCAGTTTCGTATTGAAGAGTTGAATCTTCTATGCTGATTAAGGCACGGACATGTCCGGTAGAAAGCATATCGTCGATAAGCATTTGTTGAACAGGTTCGGCAAGCTTTAAAAGTCTGAGAGAATTAGTTATTGTGGTTCTGCTCTTTGATACTCTTTCGGCTACTTCATCCTGCTTAAGGTTAAATTCTTTAATCAACCTCTCATAGGCATGTGCTTCTTCAATAGGGTTAAGATCTTCACGTTGAATATTTTCTATCAAAGCAATCTCAACGATTTCCTGATCGGTATAGTCTTTGATTACAACAGGAACTTCTTTAAGTCCGGCAAGCCTTGCAGCTCTCCATCTTCTTTCTCCTGCAATTATCTCATAGTATTTATTGCGTTTTGCTACAACCAGTGGTTCGATAATTCCATATTGTTTTATAGAATCTGCCAACTCTGCAAGAGCATCTTCGTCAAAATGTTTTCTTGGCTGACTCTTATTTGGTTCTATTTTATTTATATTTATTGTTCGTTCTACCTCTTTAACAACCTCTTTGACGATCTCTTTAACTTCAGTTTTAACAGGTTGTTTGGCTGCAGAAGTTTTTCCTTTTTTCTCTTCTCCGGTTGGAATGAGATTATCAAGACCTCTTCCTAATCCTCTTTTTACTGCCATTGTTTTTTCTTTCCTCCTCGTATATCACGTAACTATTCATAAATGTAGATTATATACCGGCATATAATTTATTATTGATAACCTCGTCTGCCAAATCCCGATATCCTTGTGCACCTGCAGATCTGCTGTCATATAAATTAATTGGAAGCCCAAAGCTTGGTGCTTCTGCAAGGCGAACATTTCTGGGAATAATGGTTTTATATATAAATTGATCAAGATTCTGTTTGACATTTTCCACTACTTCTAAAGAAAGATTTGTCCTTGCGTCAAACATTGTAAAAACAACACCTTCTATTTCAAGAGATTTGTTTAATTTTTTCTTTATAAGATTAATTGTATACATAAGCTGAGTAAGTCCATCTAATGCAAAAAACTCGCACTGGATAGGAACAAGCACAGTATCGGCTGCCGTCATGGAATTTACTGTAAGTATTCCCAATGCAGGAGGACAATCAATTATAACATAGTCAAATCTGTCCCTTATTTTTGTCAGTAAATTTTTAAGAATGTATTGAGGCTTTTCGCTATCTATAAATTCTACTTCCGCTCCGGCGAGTTCTCTGCTTGCCGGCAACAGACTAAGATTAAGCTTTTTGTTTTCAAGAGGATGAACTATCATACACTCTCCCACATTACACTCCTCACACATGGCATGATAAATAGTATATTGTAATGAATTCTTATCAACACCTAAACCGCTTGTCATGTTGCCCTGAGGATCCATATCTACTGCAAGAACTTTTTGTCCTTTTTCTGCAAGACAAGCAGCAAGATTAATAGAAGTTGTAGTTTTTCCAACGCCGCCCTTCTGATTTGCGACAGCTATAATTCTTCCCATCTTTTTACCTCCGTATGTATTCAACATTATAACACTATCCGACATCTTTCGCTATATCTAAATATGGTTTGATTTTTATATTAGATACAATATATAGAAAATTCTGCGCGTTTTTAATGTTTATTATACACATCCTATTATATAATTTTTTAAATAAATGTTTCACGTGAAACATTTATTTAATGCTAGATTTGTTTTTTAGTTTCACGTGAAACTTATAATATGATATTTTGTTAATGACATTTTATTGATATTTGTCTTTTGCTTTACACATGTTTCACGTGAAACTAATAATACTATATTTAGTTAATGACGATTTATTAATATTTGTCTTTTGTTTTACATATGTTTCACGTGAAACTAATAATACGATATTTAGTTAATGATGTTTTATTAATATTTATCTTTTGCTTTATACAT
>JAFUEG010000211.1 GCA_017464045.1 Lachnospiraceae bacterium | reverse complement strand
GAGCATTTCCTGTATGTACCGGATATCGACATCTGCTTCCAGAAGACTTGTTGCAAACGTATGCCTGAACATATGAGGAGTGATGTGTTGATCTATACATGCTATTGAGGTGTATTTGTTTATCATACGTCGTACTGCTTGGTCGGAAAGGGGATGACCTGACTGATTTGCAAAGAAATGATTACTATTTTTTATTTCGGTATGGAACTCGGCATTATATTGCTTTAAAATATCCAGAACCTGAAGATTGCAGATTTGAATTCTTCGTTCCTTTGAACCTTTACCGTATATAAGAAGAATGCCATCTGATAGATTAACATCAGAGGGCTTGAGATTACATAATTCCGAAATTCTTATACCTGTAGAAAAAAGTACTTCAACAACAGCTATGTCACGAAGAGTGGTTCTTTTTTGATATGTGGTAATTGCCTGACTATGTTGCTTGTATATAGAGGATAATAATGCTTCGACTGTATTTAGAGGTATAGTTTTTGGAAGTATTACCGGTTCACGAAACCGTATATGAATCTTGGAAAATGGATTTTTTTCTATTGTTTCACGGTATTCAAGATAATTGAAAAATGCTTTTAGGGAAGCGATTTTTCTTTTTACGGTTTTGGGCTTATAGTTTTGGTGCAGCGCGGCAATATAATTTTCAAGCGTTTTGGTTGTTATATCATCTATAAATGTATTTGGAAATTCGTTTATAAATTGCTTTAAATCTATCTGATATGCTTTGAGTGTTTTGGGGTCTAATCTCTTTTGATATTCGCAATAGTTTAGATAATTTTCTGATAAAATTGTTAATTCTTTCATTTTATTTCTCCATCTGAAATGTTGTATTATGGTGCCTGTTGGCTTATTAAATATATCAAAATATAGTTATTCTAAATAGTTAAACATCTAAATTATTTAAAGACTAGACTTATTCAAAAAAAATATATATAATAGTACTGTATATTTATTATAATTAATAATGTGTATGCGACTATTATACTGGTGTTGTATCTTTTTTAATCGCTATTATATACATATAAAATAATACGTAAAGGGAGATTACGATGAACGAAAACGAGGAAATTAAAATAAACTTTAGAGATTATATGTTGTATTCTCTGAAAAAATGGCGAAGTATATTAATTATAGGACTGATTTTTGCTGTTTTAGCTGCCGGAGCAGTGGCTTTAAAATATGCTTTATCATGGGATGACAACATGGCTAAGTATGATGCGGATATTGATAAGTACAAGGAAGAACATGATGCTTATGATGAGTATTTGGGTGCTTTAAAAAGCGGAGTTGATCTTTATGAGAAAGATTACAAATATGAAGAAGAATACATGAAAAATTCAATTTTAGTGAATTTGGATTACGAAAATGTACTGACTGTAAGCATAGAACTTATGCCAATAAAAAAACAGGGATCGGAAGAGGAATCTTATTCGGTTGATAAAGTTGAATTAAACAATGTTCTTAAAGCATATTATAACAATTTATATGATTATGCTGATTTGAATGCTGTAGGAGAATTAATAAGATATGATTCTGAATATGCAAAAGAACTTGTAGACGTCAAAGTTGATTATAATGGTGGTTCTATCAGCATGGTAATTAAGTACCCGGATGAAGGATATTCTTATGCTATTTCGGATATATTAATTAGCGGAGCAAAAGAAAAGGTCTCAAAAATTGATTATTTCAAGGATTATGATTTGGTTATTATTAATCAGTCAACAGAGACAGAATATTCCGAAACATTAAAGAGTTACATCAATGGACGAAAGGAAAAATTTGAATCCGCAAAGACTAATTACGAAAGTGCAAAGGAAAATGTTGAAGTCTTTTTGGAGGAAGGTGAGCCTGCTTATCCTGAGATGCCCAATAAGTTATCCAGAAAGCACATTGCAGTAGTTGCTGTTATAGTCGGAGTTATTGGATTTTTTGCAGGTGTTTTTCTTATGTTTATCTTCTATTATAATAAGTTTGTCAGAAAGGGAATTATTTATTCTGCAGGTGAGTTTGATAGGATAACCGGAGTAAATAACCTGGGCGTTTTTCCTAAAAATGCCGGAAAGAAGCGTATTTTTGGATTTGTTGACAGATTGATTACTAAAAAAGAGAGAAATGCAGAAGAAGATGGTTCGTTTGCTATAGAAAGAATTAAAATACACCTGGACAATCTTAATGATGTAAATAAACTTTTGGTAATAGGAAAAAATGAAGAAAGATGCAGGGGCATATTAACAGACTTAAGTAACAGACTTGGAGAAAAATCGTTTTCGTATTATCTTGATTTTTCTTCTAATGCGTCTTTGAAGAGTTTATATGAATGTGATGGAGTTATATTTGTCGTTGAAAGAGAAAAAACTATGCTTCCTGAAATTATAGCAGATATCAAATTAGTAAAAGACAGTGATAAGAAGATTATAGGAAATATAGTTTTATAGCGATATGTTGTACAAATTGTACAAATATCACATTTACTCAACTGCAAATTTTATATATTTCGAATATAGACAAACTTCTAAATGTATAGTAGTATATTGGTGGCGAGTTTGCAGATAACAATGTTTATGGTGTTTACACCTGCAGCAATGTTTACAGCAAACTTACTCGGCTTAGAATTTTAGCTGTAACTACGAGGTATCTCGTTTTCCAAAAACTATTTTTAAAATTCTAAGCATGAATATCCATCGGTGCGACTGTAACTGGAGGATGTTTCAAAAAATTCCGTTGGTGCGACTGTAGCTGACGGATTTTTTTGATAGATGAAACAGGTAGTTAAGGTACAAAAGAATAGGAGTTATCTATGTTAAAAGTTTATTATTGCCCAAGCTGCGAAAGATTTTTTTATTTGCAGTATGATGTCAACACATTTTGTAGAGCGTGTGATACTGAGTTATATAAGCTTAGACTTTCGTTTGTTCAGTTTGCTGATTTGGATCTTGAACAAAGACAGGAGTATTTTTGGTCAGAGTATATTACTTCAGAGCATTATCAGAAATGGTATAAGAAAAAGTATGAGGCTAATAAGAGACGAGAAGAAAAGGTAAAAGCACGAAGAAAAGCTATTGAAGAAGCCAGACGAGAGATGGAAAGACAGTTTATGGAAGATAATAAATACTTTGATGATAATAATTTGTGATATTTGTCACTGTTATTTTAAAATGCTTATATTAATAATTATAATAATGCCAACTATTATTGAAAAATAGTTGGCATTATTGTTTTGCAATGATATAATATATAGATGTTGTTTAAATACAAAAATATCAGAGGTTGTAATATGATTAAAAAGAAAAAAATCAGTATTATATCATGTTTTTTAATGTGTTTATTTATATTTTTGATTTATGTGGTGTTGGGAACACTGACGTATGAGTCTGACGATGATGAAGTTATGAATTTGATTGCAGCAGGTGCGTTTGGAAGTAAGAATCGTACGTATCTGGTGTTTTCTAATGTGATTTATGGAAAGCTGATTAGTTTTTTATATGGTGTTTTCCCAAAACTTAATATGTATCTATTCTTAATGCTTTTTCTTAATTTTGCTGCCGTGTATACTTTATCGTATATGGCTGTTTCGAGAGTTACACTTAGACTGGAAAACAGTGATAAGGCATTGAAGAACATTGATTATGCGTTGATTTCTGCCGGAATTTCTTTTGCGGTAAGCAGCTTTCTTGCGACAGAGTATTATTGCAGTCTTCAATTTTCGAAAAATGCAGGATTATATACTGCGGTTGGATTTGCTGTTTTGTACGCATGGTATAAAGAAAAGAAGACATTTAAAAATCCTGTATGGATTTTGGGAGTGCTTTTTTTGTGGCTTGGATTTGCAGTGAGAGATTATGCATTTTTATCTTCAGCTCTTGAATGCATGACCATATTATTTGGCTTGTTTTTGCTGAATATAAAGTCTCATATAATTAGTTTTAAAGAGAAAAAAATGGGTATATTTAAAGAGAACTATCGTCTGATTATAATGATAGTTGTATCTGTTCTGGGTATAGGTATGCTTAAGGTTGTCAATGACAAGGCATATTCAAAGACTGAATGGAAGGATTTCCTTGAGTTTAATCGATACAGGGCAGAGCTTACTGATTATTCCATGCCGGATTTTTATGCAAATTATGAAGCTTTGGAAGAGATTGATTTTGATTTGGTAGATTACTATCTTTTTAATAGTTGGGCATTTGCAGACAATGACAAATTTAATACTGATACGCTTAAGAAACTTGTTGAGATAAGAGGCAATGATTCAAAGAAATTAACCCTTAATATTAAAAAAATATTGATTTCCATTACTGAGTTTGACAGTAAGAGCACAGGAAGATTCATCTGTATTTTTTGGATTTTCATATTGCTGTTTTTGTGTTTTGCGGCAGAGGGAAAAAATATACTTCTGTTTGGCATATCGACTGCGGGAATTTTAGCTGAGTACTGGTATCTTTCATGTGTGGGAAGAGTTATATGGCGTGCAGAGATGATGGTATGGATAGCTGCTATTGTCGTGTTTTTAACAGTCTTTTCGTATGAGTCGGATTATCGGTTGAGGTTTATGGACGGCTCCGATAAATTCAGAAGATTTTGTGTCGCACTTGCTCTTTTTTGCATGATGTTTGTAAAGCTGGGAAGAGGCGTGTATAATTTCGCTGCAGTAAAAGGCAGACATTTTTATGTTCAAAGTACTGTAAAATATGATATGTATACAGGCCTTGATAAGGATAATCTTTATATATTCACATTAAATGTAACAGGACCTACTGTTGTGGATGATATAGCAAAGATAAACTGTGATTATGATGATTATTTTTACAATGTTTCTTTTTGCGGAGGATGGACTGTTTCATCCCCATTGCAAAAGAATGTACTTGAAAAATATGGTGTTGATAATAATGTGTTTACATCTCTTGTAACCAACGATAAAGTGTATCTGGTAGATAATTCCAATACTTACCAGTTGATTGAAAAATACCTGGATAAAAAGTTTAATAATAAGGTTACTGTTAAAAAGGTTGGAACGGTTAATGGTAATGATATATATGATTTTGAGCTGATGGAGTAATAATCTGCCGATTTAATTATTTATACGAGTTCTTTTTTAGGGGGATATATGATTTTGGGTTTTTTAAACGGAGCTTCCAATATGGTGATTTTGCTTATGCTTTTGATGGCAGCTTCTTTGATTGGATTTTGGTTTGTATGGAATAAAATAAAGATTATATATGACAAAGACAAAAGAATTCGTGCTTTGTTTGGTTTTGCTGTGGCGATTTCCGTATCAATTATCTTTTTTCAGTTTATTATCGGCAGAGGGTATTATGTGTACAGAGATATAGGTTCGGATACTTATATTCAGTATTATCCTTATTTTGTCAATGTAGCTCATCGTATAAAAACAGGAACGTTTTCTATATGGAATTGGAGCTTTGGACTTGGGAAAAGTTTGGCCAATACTGTTGGATGGTCATTCGATCCGTTTTCAACTCTTGTTATCTTGTGCGGGGTATTGGTAAGTGAAAGACTTATTATGTATATGCTCGTATGGATGCAGATACTTAAGATAGTCATTATATATATTATTTCAGTAAAATTATTTAAACTCTATTCTGACAATGAAACTGCGGTTTATCTGGGAGCGTATCTCCATGCTTTTAATGGATATCTTATGTTATGGGGACAGCATTACTTTCTGGGAACGGCATGCGTATATAACATCCTGATTATTTACCTTTTGGAAAAACTTATACAGAAAAAAGGAAAATTCAGCGGACTGGGGTTGAGTGTTGTAGTGGCTTTATATCTTATATTTGGATATTATACCAGTTATATGACACTTCTTGTGGCTGCGGGATATTTCCTGCTTAGATACTTTGAATTTTACAGGCTAAGGGATATTGGACTCAAACAGCTTTTAAAGGATTTTGCTGCTGTTCTTTTATATGTGGTTCGTGGCGTACTTATGGCATGTGTGATTCTTCTTCCTGCCATCTATCATGTTACTCATATTTCGAGCCGCTTAAATGGTGCTAATCAGGGTGCATTAGCCAAGATGAAGGAAGCATTTCATCTGTCCTTTAATTTGTGTGATTTTGGTACAAGAATGACGAGACTTATGTCCAATAATATGCTGTTTATTAACGATAACAGTAAGGCGCTTTTTGGAAATTATTATGAGACACCACAGCTTTTTATCAGCTTGTTTATTTTCTTCTTCTTTGGTCAGTGGATTGTATACAGTATAAAGGAAAAAAAGGCTCTTAAGGAAAGATTATTTCTTTTATTAAAATGTGTCCTTATGTTGCTTCTTCTGTTTAATTCCGTGTCGGGACTTATACTTAATGCATTTGCATATCCGGCATACAGATATACCTTTGTAGTGCTTGTATTTCTGACGCTTATGGTTGTAAAGTCATGGGAATATACATCTAAAAATGGCTTTAGCATAATTGGTGTAATTATCGGTGCCTTATTATCTTATCTAACATGGATTTTTGCGTATAAGCATATGGTTTATGAGGTGTGGTGGTATCTAAAGATTATATTTATCATTATAGCAATAGGAACATTTTTACAGGTTGCTGCCAGACTCCCTAAACTTAAGAACTTTAAAGAGTATATGGCATATGCTTTTATAGTACTGGTGATTTGCACTACATGTTTTGATGATTGTATAACTACTAATCAGAGAATTGTTGTGTCGGACATCTTTCTCTATGCAGAACATATGAATAATTATCTGGAAAGCTCAACCATGTCAGCACTGGACTGGCTTAAGGATTATGATGATTCTTTTTTCAGAGTTGAGAAAGATTATATAGATTGGGCATCGCTTAGCGATTCACTTATCGACAGGTATTCGTCGCTTACATGGTATGATACGATTGTTAACAGTAAAACACTGGATTTTTATACTTATATTTGTACAAATAGTGAGACGGGAGTGCCGCCGATAAAGTATTTTCATTTTGACACTGATGTGGATGAGATGGCAATGCGTCTTGTAAATACAAGGTATATGCTTTCAAAAAACGGGATTAAAGATTCTGATTTTAAACTCATAAATACTATAGATGATGTAAAGATATATGAAAATACCGGAACACAATCTGTGGCCAAATGGTACACAAAAACTATCTCAAAGGGTGAGTTTGCGGCACTAAGTCAAGAAGACCGCCTTATGATTTTGGAAGATACACTTGTCACTGATGATGTTGTTTTGTACTATGATGACGCAGATTGTACCATAGGTGATTTTAAGCTTGTTAAACAGACTGTGCTTGAAGGTGAAGTCGATTGCGACGGACCGGGTATACTGATGATTGCCGTACCTGATGAGGATGGATGGCAGGCTTATGTAGATGGAAAGAAGGTTGATTATATAAATGCTGACTATGGATTTATCGGCATAGAATTAACCCCAG
The DNA here is from genome assembly GCA_017464045.1 of Lachnospiraceae bacterium. The sequence goes on along the minus strand of JAFUEG010000211.1, from coordinate 5,937 downwards.
GGGTTAAAAAAATTAGCCTAAGATATAGTCTTCCTTGCCTAAAACAAGGCTTTATTCTAAGTTTAATTGGAATTTTTAGCTGTTTGGGTGAAATTTTTTATCTGTTTTTTAGGAAGAGTAAATCCTATAAAGAATAATTTTGTACCCTAGGTTCAAAAATTTTGTATATTTAGGCGCTGCATAGACTTTTTTGACAATTTGTGGTATGATTTCATTTAATAGTGTTTATATAGAAAGAAAGTGAGCGACAATATGATTAATTTTAATGTTCCACCTTTTATAGGCAACGAAATGGATTATGTAAAAACTGCTATAGAAAATCATAAAATATGCGGAGATGGTGAGTTCACAAAAAAATGTAATGCATGGCTTGAGGAAAAGACCGGTACGCCAAAGGCATTACTGACTACATCGTGTACCCATGCAACAGAGATGGCAGCTCTCTTATGTGATATAAAGCCGGGTGACGAAGTTATAATGCCGTCATATACATTCGTGTCAACTGCTGATGCATTTGTCTTGAGAGGTGCAAAGGCTGTATTTGTAGATATACGACCTGATACAATGAATATAGACGAAAAGCTGATTGAGGATGCCATAACCGAAAAAACAAAAGCCATCGTTCCGGTGCATTACGCAGGTGTAGGATGTGAGATGGATACTATTATGGATATTGCTAAAAGACATAATTTATATGTTGTTGAGGATGCCGCACAGGGTATAATGAGTACATACAAGGGTAAGGCTTTAGGCACTATAGGCGATTTTGGTTGCTATAGTTTTCATGAGACTAAGAATTATTCTATGGGTGAAGGCGGCGCAATCTTGATTAAGGATGAAAAGGATATCGAAAAAGCTGAGATTATTCGTGAAAAAGGAACTAACAGAAGTAAATTTTTTAGAGGTCAGATAGATAAGTATACCTGGGTTGATGCAGGCTCTTCATATCTTCCTAGTGAAATGAATGCGGCATATCTTTATGCACAGCTTGAGCAGGCTGATATGATTAATGAAAACCGCCTTAGGTCGTGGAATAATTATTATAATATGCTTAAGCCGCTTGCTGACGAAGGAAAACTTGAGCTTCCGTTTATTCCGGCTGAATGTGAACATAATGCACATATGTTTTATATTAAGCTTAAAAATCTTGAGGAAAGAACTGATTTTATAGAGTTTATGAAGGTAAATGGTGTTAATTGCGTGTTCCATTACATACCGCTTCACTCTGCACCTGCAGGTGAAAAGTTTGGAAGATTCCACGGTGAGGATAAGTATACTACTAAGGAAAGCGAGAGACTTGTGAGACTTCCGATGTATTATGGATTAAAAGATAGCGAATTGGAAATGATATGTGGAAAGATTAAGGACTTTTTAAAATGAAAGATAAGATAAAACCATTTATTGAGTTGCATATTCTTCTGCTTGTATATTCGCTTGGAGGGATTTTCTCAAAGCTTGCAGGACAGTCGGATTTTTTGTCACTTAGGTTTATGCTCTTTTATGGAGTTGTATTTTTAGACCTTGCAGTTTATGCGATAGTATGGCAGCAGATTTTAAAAAAACTTCCACTTGTAACAGCTTATGCCAATAAAGCAATAACCGTAATCTGGGGACTACTTTGGGGCATGCTTATATTTAAGGAAAAAATCACGATATTTAATGTGCTGGGTGCACTTGTTATAATATTTGGAATTTATATGGTGGTGAAGTCAGATGAAACTTAAACTGATATATATAGCAATTTTTTTGGTATCGGTCTTTGTTTCTTCTGTATCACAGATCATACTGAAAAAAAGTGCCGGTAAAACATATGAAAGCAAGATAAAGGAATATATGAATTTACCTGTTATATTTGCATATGGACTTTTCTTTATGTCCTCACTTTTAACAGTACTTGCCTATAAGTATGTGCCGTTATCCATGGGCCCTATACTTGAGTCTACGGGATATATCTGGGTTTCAATACTTGGATACATTATCCTTAAGGAGGGTATAAACAAAAAAAAGGTAATCGGACTACTGATTATCATAGCAGGTATAATAGTTTTTAATTTATAGACAATGGGACGGAGTTCTCATTTGTGTTTTTTCACATCTATGAAAAGGGAGAATGATATGAAGAAATTATCCTTTGTTATCCCATGCTACAGGTCGGAGCAGACTCTGACGGGTGTGGTGGATGATATATATGATGCCATGAAGGAGTTTCAGGATAGATATAGTTTTGAGATAATTCTTGTAAATGACTGTTCGCCTGATGGCACCTACAAGGTTATAAAGGAGCTTGCAAAAAAACATGACAATATAACGGGTATCAATCTTGCAAAGAATTTTGGACAGCAGGGTGCTCTTATGGCAGGATTTCATAAGGCAGCAGGTGATGCTATAGTATGTCTTGATGATGATGGACAAACTCCTCCTTCCGAGGTAGGAAAGCTTATCGCAAAGTATGAGGAAGGCTATGATGTTGTCTATTCGAGATATACTAACAAAAAACATTCTTTCTTTAGAAATTTTGGAAGCTTTGTCAATGATAAGATGGCAGTTTTACTGATAGGAAAGCCTAAGGAACTATATGCATCAAGTTATTATATAGTTGATAGGTTTGTTGTGGATGAGGTAATTAAATATAATAATCCGTATCCTTATATACTTGGACTTATCTTAAGAACCACCAACAATATAGCCAATGTTGATATAATTCACAAGGCAAGAGAGGTCGGCGAGTCAGGTTATAATATGAAAAAGCTTTTGGGATTATGGTTAAATGGCTTTACGTCATTTTCGATTGTTCCGCTTCGTATAGCAACGGGTACGGGAGTTACGATTTCATTTCTTTCACTTATATACATTATATATATCGTTGTAAGAAAACTTGTAAATCCTGATATATCCATAGGATGGAGTTCCACTATGTCAGCGATTTTATTTGTAGGCGGAGTTATCATGTGTATGCTTGGTATGTTGGGCGAATACATCGGTCGTATATATATTGGACTCAATAATTCACCTCAGTATGTTGTAAGAGAAACGACAGATGATGATAAAGATATTACAGGTAAACAATAAATCAGATAAAGAATGGATTATATCAGATGAAAATTGTAGATGCATTTTGGGAAAAAAGAAATTTAAATGTTGACGTTACAGAGATAGACTTAGATGGTAATGAGACAGTTGATGAAGTTGTGGAAACACTGAGAAAACTCAGTACTTCGTATAATGTTATTAAGCTGCCTGTTGCGAGAAATGATCTTTTGCTTAAAGTTCAGGAAGAGGGATTTATATTTGTTGAAGTAAGTATAGCTCTTGAGTCAGGTATCTCAGCTATAGATATACCACCTCTATACAGTCGCTTCTTACCGCATATAAATATAAAAACAGCTGATGAAAGAGAAAGAGAGATTGTACTTGATGAGATAAAAAATGGTGAGATTTTTGAAACAGACAGGATAGCTCTTGATCCGCATTTTTCAAGACAGATGGCAGGACTCAGATATTATAATTGGGCGAAAGATTTGATTGAAACAGGAGCTGATTTTCCGGTAGCTTACTATAAGTATGATATGGTTGCATTTGGTGTCAACAAAAGTATAGATGACAAAACATATGATGCTGTTTTGGGAGGAGTTATTTCCGAATTTGGCAGGAAAGGCTTTGGATTTTGGGCACTCTATGCAAATTATGATTCAATAAAAAGGCAGGGTGGAAAAAAGATAGTTACGCATGTTTCATCCAATAATATGCCTGTATTCAAGCTTCATATGCAAAATGGATATACGGTTTCAGGTATGAAGTACATATTGGTTAAGCACATATGAATCTGATGACACAGGTATGTAATATGTCGTTATTATATATATCTTAAATTGGCCGTTAAGATATGATGAGTTTTGTTTAATGATTAATTATTTGATGATGTGTAATGATGTTTTCTTCTAAAAAAACGGTAATGATAACAGGAGCAAATGGTGGAATAGGACGAGCTCTGGTCACAGCATTTGCGAAGGAAGGTTGCGATATCATCGCACATCTTAGAAATGAAAAAGAGGAATTTATGACCTTTTGTGATGAGGTAAAAAAAGAATATGATATAAATATTGATTTTGTGTTATTTGACTTGACTGTTAATGAGAATATAAAAAATGGATTTAAAGAGCTGGCTAAGCAAAAAAGAACAATAGACATATTGGTTAATAATGCGGGTATGGCACATGGTGGACTTTTACAGATGACTTCATTAAATGATATGAAGTATGTTTTTGATATTAATTTTTTTGCACCGGTACAGATTATTCAGTGTGTGACTCGATTTATGATTAGACAAGGCGGCGGAGCTATTGTCAATATCGCTTCTATATCAGGGATAGAATTAGAAGAGGGTAACTGTGCTTATGGTACTTCAAAAGCTGCTCTTATTGCTTTGACAAAGACAATTGCCAAGGAATATGCGATTGATAATATAAGAATAAATGCTGTTGCCCCCGGACTTACAGATACAAAGATGGCTGCTCTTATGGAGGAAAAAGCCGGTATCAAGATGATTAGGGATACTGCTTTCAAGAGATTGGCAAAGCCTGAAGAGATAGCTGATGCGGTTGTTTATCTTGCTTCAGAAAAATCGAGCTTTATAACCGGACAGGTGCTAAGGGTAGATGGCGGTATGTAGAAATTTCGTTGTATCCGGATAAAAAGCGGGTTAGTAAATAAATGATGGTGGGATATATGGAGGCATGTAAAATGTTTAATGATGAGATTGTAGCTAAGATAGAAGAAGCTGCAGGTAAGATGCGCAGACAGTCAATTGAGATGACTTATGCGATGGGAAGAACAGGCGCACATATAGGCGGTGGTCTTTCACTTATTGAGATAATGGCGGTTTTATATCTTAACGTTATGAAATATGACTTGGATAATATGGAAGATGAATTTCGTGACAGATTAATTTTTAGTAAAGGTCATGGTACACTTGCTCTATATACTGCAATGTGGCAGGCAGGCATTTTGACAGATGATGATCTAAAGCTTTACAAGCAAAATGACAGCTTTTTGTCAGCACATCCATCAATGAACAAAGAAATTGGTGTTGAGTACTCAAGCGGAAGTCTTGGACAGGGATTGTCGCTTGGCGTTGGTGCAGCTCTGGGTATGAAGAGAAAGGGTAATGATTCTTCCAGAGTTTTTGTTATACTTGGTGATGGAGAGTGCGATGAGGGGTCTATATGGGAAGCTGCTGCTACAGCTTCACATTTTGGACTTAATAATATAAATGTTGTTGTAGATATGAATGGTCTTCAGTATGATGGAACTACTGATGAGGTTTTATCCATGAGTGATATGGAGGCTAAGTGGAAAAGTTTTGGCTTTGAGGTGTATAATGTCGATGGACACAGCGTAAAGGATTTACTTGAAGTATTTGATAAAGCTGCTTTAGATAAGAGTGGAAGACCTAAGGTCTTTTTGGCTAAGACTATTAAGGGCAAGGGCGTTTCATTTATGGAAAATAATCCTTTGTGGCATAACGGCAAGCTAAGCCAAAAGCAGTACAATCAGGCGATAGAGGAGGTGTAGGCATGACTAAACTTGATGCAGGAATGATAAAGATTTTCTCACGTCTGGGTGCTTGCGGCGTATATGGTATGGCTATGTGTGACCTTGCCGAAACAAGTGACAATCTGGCTGTTACAACTGCTGACCTTTGCTTTTACTCGGGGCTTGATGGATTTAAAAGTAAATATCCGGAGTATTTTTACAATGTAGGAATTGCCGAACAAAATCTGATAGGTGTATCTGCCGGACTTGCAAAGGAAGGGTTCAATACATTTGCATCGACATACGCGTCGTTTGCCGTTACAAGAGCTATGGATCAGGTAAGGGTAAATATGGGCTATATGAAGCTTCCGATAAAGCTCATAGGACTTACTTCCGGATTTTCAG